>CALISH010000125.1 GCA_938041275.1 uncultured Solobacterium sp. | reverse complement strand
CGTCCACTGATTTTAATTAATCAATCTGCGAAAACTTTACCGGAAGGGAAGTATGAACGTGTAACTGTTCAAAATTATCGTGAAGCGGAAGAGGTAAACGACACGCTCTTAACTGCTGCAGAAGATATTCAGCAAGCAGATAAAGCAAAGCGTGATTTAATTGCGAATGTATCGCATGACCTTCGTACACCACTGACAATGATTTCTGGATATGGTGAGATGATGAAGGATCTTCCAGAAGAGAAGACTGATGAAAATATTCAAGTAATCATTGATGAATCCAAACGCTTAACGTCACTAGTCAACGACTTATTGGATTTATCAAAATTACAAGAAGAAAAGATTCATTTAGAGAAAGAAAACTTTGACTTAACAAAGGTATTACATACACAACTTCAAAAATATGATGTTTATCATATGCAAGAAGGATTTACGATTGATACAGAGTTATCAGCTGAAGCAATCATCAACGCAGATATCAAACGTATTGAACAAGTATTTAATAACTTCATGACAAATGCTATCAACTATAGTGGTGATAGGAAACATATCATTGTTCGTGAAATATTAGGAAATGATAAAGTACGTGTTGAAATTCAAGATTTCGGAGAAGGTATTGCAAAGGATGATATCTCTAAAATCTGGGATCGTTATTACAAGATTGATAAGGAACATGTTAGAGTTTCAAATGGTTCTGGTATCGGCTTAGCAATTGTTAAAGAGATACTTGAGTTACATAATGCCAAATATGGTGTTATCAGTAATCTTAAAGAGGGTAGCACGTTTTGGTTTGAGTTTCCTATTGTTAAATAAAAAGTCATGTACTTCATAATGAGAGGTACATGACTTTTTAGATTATTTCGTTTGCTAGTTGATTGATATCAGAAATGATTTGTTGTTCAAATCGATTTGTGTCTGCATGTTTTAAGACAAATATCTTACTGTTCGGGTTTGTTGTAAAAACTGTTTGACCTCGTGTTTCTTCACCAAGGAGGATAACATCACAATTACAATATTCACCTTCAAAAATTTCTGGATGTAGTAAGTATTCAGTGACTGCCAAATCAAAAATGGTATGTCTTGTGCGTTGATGCTGGCGGCCATATATCGCAAAGAAATCCATGATGCCACCAACCATTTTTGTAAGATAACGTTCATCGTGTATCCAACTTTGTACTATTGCTTCGCTGATGGTGCAATTATCACAACATTCTAGTGGGATAATCACAGTTGAAACTTTACTAGAGAATACTTCTTTTGCCGCATGTGGGTCGGCATAGATATTAAACTCCGCATGTGGGATTACATTACCTCTATACCAAGAACCACCCATGACAACAATCTGTTCAATATGATCAATGATTGTAGGTTCTTTTTGCAATAAAGTGGCGATATTTGTTAAAGGGGCTAGTGCCATGATGGTTACTGGTTCAGGGGAGGAGAGAATCTTTTCCTTCATAAATGAGATGACATCTTGCTGTACAGTTTTAAGAGAATGTTTTGGAAATTCAAATCCTTCTAGGCCATTATATCCATGTGCAGCTTGTGGGGATGGTGGATACACGAGTGGTTTTTCGGCACCCATACATACTGGTATATTTTCTCTATGAATATAATGGAGAACGTTTAGCATATTCTCTGTGATAAGGGGTACTAGGTTATTGCCACATACTGTTGTGATACCGAGAATATGAAAGATATCTGGGTGAGCGATTGTGGAAAGGATGGCCATTACATCATCATGACCTGGATCACAATCAATGAGGACATATTTTTTCTTCATTATTTTCCCTCGATTCTACAACTTAACAATTGAATTGTTTCATCAGATTCATTGATAATCGCAACACATGAAGGTTCAAGTGTAAGTGAAATCTTAAAATTCTGTGAATTAATATAGATGGCTTGTTTTTGATAATCAATAGTGATTGATGTAATCATTTCATTTATGCATGTAATACGTTTTCGTGTTACTTTACGATTTTGATTTCTGGTTAAATAAACATTATGGTGATCAATTTCAACAGATTGATAGTCATAGCAGCCATGCCATTGGTAACACATGTGAAGATGAATGTTATCTTGTGGCATCCATTCAAGCGACATATGATGGATTGAAACATCTGGACCACTGAAATTGAATTCGCTATGAGAGTCTAATAAGAAACGTTTTTCTTCAATGGTTGCTGTACCACGATGAATACGTATTCCAGAGATTCCGTAATGTTGTTTCAATCCGATATCATATCCCCAATCTTCAATAGCTAATGTTGAAAAATCAATTTGGTAAGATGGTTGTTTTATGATTTCAAACTGATTTACAGCGAAATAATTTCGCTGAATCCGATTTTGACTACTTATGATTAATCCGTATTCTAAATAGGGGATATCGTTGATGGTAGGTTGATACTCTAAATTCAAGTCTTGTGTAAAATTGCTGTGATAGATTTTTCCCGAATATCCCTTGATGTAGATAGCTATTTCAAGGGGGAGATGTTCTAGGTTGTCTAATTGACAGTGAATGATATCATTCGGTTCTAAGATTGTGGCAAATTCTGGTTCATATCTGCAATCATATACATCTTGTGGACGATAATAACTATGTTTATATACTTTGAATTCTTGATTTGAAAGAATATCATCTAAACATATTTTTAATTGATTATCTTTTATACGTAAGTTGCATGCATGGTAGCGACTTGTTTCTATTTGAAATCCATTTGTTGCATAAGGAAGAGAAAAATCTGTACTATGTTTACCGACTGTTTCAGTAGGATATGGGATATTATGGATTCTACAAGCTAATGTAGCAAAATAATATGCAGATTTAGAAATTGTTGTAATATTCTTTGAACCAATGGATGAGGAACATAAAAGGGTATCATTCATTGGTTTAATCCATTTTTCATTGATGTTTTCTAGTCCAACCATTATTGCTATGATGGAACCTACATTTCCTAAATTACAATCTGTATCGCGACCGGCTTCTGCTATTAGCTGCATTGTTAAATCGAAGTTATTTTTGCCATATAACATGCCATATAACATGATTGCAGTATTCGGAAGAATATGACAAAGTCCTTCGTAGTGATCGTAGCTATGTTTATCTTCAATATACGCAAGGCATCTAGCTGGGTCTTTAGGATATTGAAGATGAAAGTCTAACATTTCTTGAATTAAACGTGCATAGTTAGAGTTTTGATTGAGGTACTGTAGTGCTGTATGAATCAGTTCTCTTGTATCATGGATATTCCAAGCAAGAGAAATACATACAGCTATGAACTTACCACCCTCAATCCCATCAAGGTCATGGGTGACACTACTCATTTTTTCTGCTAAATCTTTTGCGATTTCTGGTTTATCTAATGCCAGATATCCCCAACAATCACTAAAGATTTGACCACCGATTTGTTCGGAAACTGCTTTTGAGTTTTGGTTACAAGAACCAGATAGGGGAGCGTCAATATGATTAATCAGGTTTAACCATGCGGTATGTTCTGTAGAAATACCTTTTCCTCCCCACCAGAAGAATCCTTTTTCATATGGGACAACATTTAGTAGATTATTTGCCATATCTTGTACTGTTACATTATCAATGGAATGATATTTCATGACATCGGCAAAAAACAATGGACCATTGGCATCGTCGTCAGCTGCAAACTGTGAATAATCTGTTAGATAATCGGTAATAGGTTGATAGCATTTACGCACTTCAGGACCAGTCCATGATTCGATTGGGGCACCTAAGCGTATGCCAATATTTTTTCCTAACCAAGAAGCATATATTCTCTTGTAAATATCTTGAAATGTAGTCATAAGGTCACCTTTGTATGGGAAATATTATAACGATTATTTCATATTTATGGAATGGTGGCATATCAGTTATAGTCTTTGCGAAAATTTAATGCATCCTACATGCATATTGATAAAAGTATGTTATATTTAAAAATAGAAATGAGGAGGAAATTTTCGACTATGAGTGATATTTTAAATATCATCGCAGATGAAACTTTGACATATCATCAGCAAGTTTTAGCGCTTGCTAGATATGCTGAAAATACTGACCATACACTTGAATTAAGTCCTGAATTAATTCAAGCAAAAGCAGATCGTATTATCTGTGATTTAGGTGAGGGCAATGCTCCATATCGTCCACGCTATATCTGTCCAGATTATGAGTTGCTGATGGAGAAGGGTTGCAAGTTCTTGCAACTAGATGCACCAAAAAATCTTTATGAAGCATTAAATACACTATTGATTTTCTATCATAGTGTTCCAAGTATTACGTCTTTCCCTGTATATTTGGGTGATCTTGATGATTTACTTGAACCATTTGTATTAAAGGAAAGTCGCGAGAATGCTAAGGCAGCAATGCGTTTATTCTTATTGAATATTGACCGTACTTTAACAGATTCTTTTGTACATGCGGATGTAGGACCACAGGATTCTGAAACTGCACGTATCTTATTTGAATTAACGGAAGAGATGCAGCTGGCAGTTCCTAATCTTACTTTGAAGTATGATCCTGATATTACACCACGTGACTTTGCGGCTTTAGCTGTTAAATGTATGATGAAGACATCTAAGCCATCTTTTGCAAACCACAAGATGTTTACAAGAGAATGGGGAGATAAGTATGCGATTGCTTCATGCTATAACGGATTAAAAGTATGTGGAGGTGGATTTACTTTACCACGTCTACGTATGTATGAATGTTCTTTAAAGGCGAAGGATACTGAAGATTTCTTAGAGAATGTTTTACCTTACTATACTTCTATCATGCTAAAGATGATGGATGATCGTATTGAATTCTTAGTTGAAAAGACTGCATTCTTTAAGTCTAACTTCCTTGTTACAGAAGGATTTGTGAAGTTAGATAACTTTACAGGTATGTTTGGTATGGTTGGTTTAGCTGAATGTGTAAACCACTTACTTGATATTAAGGATCCTAAGAAGGGCTTTGGTAACAATGCAGAAGCAGATGCTTTAGGTTTACGTATTATGGATCGTTTAGAGTCACTTGTAAATGCACATGATTCTAAGTATGCTGCAGCATTTAACCATAAGTATCGTTTACATGCGCAAGTTGGTATTGATAGTGATGGACGTGAAGATTCACCTGGTGCACGTATCCCTGTTGGTGCAGAGCCAATTATCCCATTACAAATTAATCACTCTGAAAAATTCCATAAATATTTCCCAACAGGTATTGGTGATATCTTCAAGTTTGAAGAGACATGGGAGAATACACCAGAAGCTGTATTAGATATTATCGATGGAGCAATCCGCAATGATATGCGTTACTTCTCTGGTTATCTTGAGAATAACGATGTTGTTCGCGTTACAGGTTACCTTGTTAAGAAGAGTGAACTAGCAAAACTTGATGCTGGTAAACAATCTTTAAATAACGTTTCTATCTTCGGTAAAGGTGCACGTGATTTCGGCGCTGCATTAGACCGTACAATTGTGAATGATGGCGACAGCTCCAATCAATAAAATTATCGAATTTTCAAATGTCGATGGTCCGGGTAATCGTACATCGATATTTGTCCAAAAGTGTCCTTTCAAATGTCTGTATTGCCATAATCCTGAGACGATTCATATGTGCGTACATTGTGGTATATGTGTAGAAACTTGTCCAAAAAAGGGCGAGGCCTTAGAAATCGTCAACGGTAAAGTCGTTTGGCATAAAGAAAAATGTATTGATTGTGATACATGCATTCATGTTTGTCCGCATTTATCATCTCCGAAAATTACGGAGATGACTGCGGATGATGTTATAGAGCAGATTAAACCGTTGTTTCCATATATTCAAGGTATTACGGTATCTGGTGGTGAATGTACCAATTATCCTGAATTTTTAACAGAGTTATTTACAAAAATACATACATATAACAAAACATGTTTCTTAGATTCTAATGGAGCGTACCTATATGAACAGATGCCTGCTTTAATGGCTATTACTGATGCAGTGATGCTTGATGTAAAGGCATGGAATAAGTCATGGCATGAAAAGCTGACTGGTATCTCGAATGAAAATGTTCTTCGTAATTTAAAATGGTTACAAGAACATAATAAGCTCTATGAAGTTCGTACAGTATGTATGCCAAACATGCATGAAGATAACTTATCGACAGCATTAGGTGTTGTAGCTAACTTAGACCCTAACATCCATTATAAACTGATAAAGTATCGTCCATTCGGTGTTAGAGAAGAGGGATTACAGAAGTTGGGTAATACGATTACAACAGATGAAGAAATTCATTTGTTGAAAGTCGCTTGTGAAGAACATGGGGCAAAAAACGTTATTATCGTGTAATAGTTACAGATTTTGAAATAATGATTCATGATTTTGTTATTGCATTTTCTAGATGATTATGAAAAAATAAATCTGCAGATGAGTTCAACTGCTTAATAGAGGAATGCAAAAATATGACAAATCAAATGCATCTACAACTCACTGAAACACCATTTTAAAAAGTTGTTTTAGTGTCGGTTTGGGTGCATTTTTCATTTTTTGATTTACTCGATGTTTTAAGAACTATCTTATTTAATTCAGGAGGGAAAAAATATGAATAAGATTTCCAAGTTATTGCTTGGGTCCGTTGTTGCTTTATCCATGGTTGGATGTGGTGGCAAGTCAGATTCCAAGGCATCAACAACAGCTTCAGAATCAGGAGATAAGACAAAGATTTCATTGATCTTACCATATATTGGTGACCAGTCTTATTTCGATACAACTTATAAGGGACTACAGTTGGTTCAAGAAGAACTTGGCGACAAGGTTGAAACGAAGTTAATTGAAATGGGTACAGACGCTGCTGGTTGGGATACAGCATATCGTCAAGCTGCGGATGATGGTTATCAAATCATTATCTCTGGTAACTTCCAATATGAATCTTACATGTTGGCTGTTGCTGAGGAACATCCTGAAATTAAGTTCTTAAACTTTGACTACAGCGATGCAAAGGCAAATTCTTTAGATAACGTATATTCTATTACTTACGCTGCAAATGAAGCTGGTTACTTAGCTGGTGTTGTTGCTGGTGTTAAGACAGAATCCGGTATTGTTGGATGTATCGGTGGTGTAGACTCACCTGGTATCCGTCAGTTCTTAGCTGGCTATATGCAGGGTGTTTACGATGCTAATCCGAATGCTAAAGTAATCTCTGGTTTCGTAGGTGGATTTGGTGATCCAGCTACAGCAAAGGAAATCGCATTAAATATGAATAAGCAGGGTGCTGATGTTATTTATCACGCAGCTGGTGGTTCTGGTAACGGTTTATTTGAAGCTGCTGCTGAAGCAAACTTCTGGGCAATCGGTGTTGATGCTGACCAGTATGCTTCTATGAGTGGTAAGCCTGAATTAGCTAAGCACATCTTAACTTCTTCTGAGAAGAAGTGTGACGTTGCTATCTTACAATCTATCAAGTTAATGTTGGATGGTAAGGCTGAATATGGTACACAGAAGACTTTAGGATTTGTTGATGGTGCTGTTGGTTTAGCTGAAAATGAAAACTATAAGGCTAATATGACTGCTGATCAACTTGCTAAGGTTGAAGAAATGAAGAAGAAGTTAGCAGCAGGTGAAATCAAGGTTAACGATCAGTTGAAGGATGATAAAGCCTACGATACTTGGTTAGATAAAGTTGGTCTCAAGTAATTCACGTTTTGAATACCAAAGATGCTCTATCGAAAGGTAGAGCATCTTCTTTAAAAGAGGTAACAATATGGACAATACGATTTTGAAGTTAGATGGAATCACAAAGATATATCCAAATGGTACTGTAGCAAACCGCAATATCAGTATTTCCTTTAATAAAGGGGAAATTCACTCCATTTGCGGTGAGAATGGTGCGGGTAAATCAACATTGATGAATATTATCTTTGCGATTGAAAAACAAACAGAGGGTAAGATTTCTTATAAAGGACAGGAAATCAATTATTCTTCTAGTTTAGATGCAATTGAGAATGGTATCGGTATGGTGCATCAGCACTTTATGTTGATTCCATCCTTTACCGTTGCACAAAATGTTGTGTTAGGTGCAGAGCCTAAGAAGGCAAATGGCTTTATCGATATGGATAAAGCAAATCAAATTACGAATGAATTAGCGAAAAAGTATAAATTTGATGAAATTAACGCTACTGATTTAGTCAGTGATTTGACGGTTAGTGCAAAGCAAAAAGTTGAAATTCTTAAGACGCTATATCGTAAAGCGGAAGTCATTATTTTAGATGAACCTACTGCAGTTTTAACACCACAGGAAACAGTTCAATTATTTGAACAATTAAAGGGATTTAAGGAACTTGGTCATACAATTATCTTTATTTCTCATAAATTAAACGAAGTAAAAGAAATTTCTGATCGTATCACGGTTATTCGTTCTGGTGAAACAAAGGGTACATATGATACGAAAGATGTTTCGATTGAAAAATTGACAGAATTGATTATTGGCCATAGTCTTGAAAGTTCATATGATTCTTTACGAAAACAAGCTAAGAATAACGATACGATTTTATCGGTTGAAAATTTATTCTTTGAAGTTGGCGGAGTAAAGAAAGTAGATAATGTTAATTTTGCGGTACATGCTGGAGAGATTTTAGGTATTGCAGGTGTACAGGGGAATGGACAGGAAGAGTTAATTAAAGTAATTACTGGTATGGAAGCGTTCCAAACTGGAAAGGTGATTCTTGGTGGTGTAGATATTTCTACAAGTGATATCTTGCATAAACGTGAAGCTGGTCTTGCGTATATCCCAGAAGATCGTATGCAAGATGGTATCGCTGCTACTGCAAGTATTCAGGATAATGCGATTTCAACATATTATCGTAAGCCAGAATACTCTGGAAAAGTCTTTATGAAAGGTAAGAACATTCGTAAGATTGCCCAAGAGTTAATTCAAAAGTTCCAAGTAAAAACAAATTTCGAGAAACAACGTATTAATTCTCTTTCTGGTGGTAACATTCAGAAAGTAGTGGTTGCACGTGAGTGGCAAACAAGTCCTAAGTGCATGATTGCTTCACAACCAACTCGTGGTATTGATATTGGTTCCGCAAACTATATCCATCACCAGTTAATTGATATGCGTAATAATGGGGCTGCAATTTTATTGATTAGTGCAGACCTGAATGAAGTAATGGCAGTTAGTGATTCTTTAATTGTCATGTTTGAAGGAAAGATCGTTGCGTACTTTAAGAATGCAAAGGATGTTTCCGCAAACGAATTAGGTTTCTACATGTTAGGTACAAAGAAACAAAGTGAAGAAGAGATTAAGGAGGCGAGCAAATGAGTACGATGAAAAGAAAGTTTCGTATTACTGATGATGGACCGTTTGAAGCGTTACGTATTCTAGCTTCCATTGGTATTGCGCTTGTTGTGACATTTATTGTCTTAGCATTCGTGTCAAAACAACCGCTGGCTGACTTTATTCGCTTACTTACTTATCCACTTAGTAAGCCAAGTTACTTTGGATATGTACTTGTTAAGGTGATTCCCTTAACATTTGCAGGTCTTGCGACATTACTGTACTTTAGAACAAACTTATTTAATCTAGGTACAGAAGGTGTATTCTATATCTCTGGTATTGTTGCGACAGTATTCGCTATCAATCCAGCGTTTATGACAGGGAATACTGTGATTGACTCCATGATTCCAATTTTGATGGCTACTTTATTTGGTGGAATTATTTCGCTTATTCCAGGTCTTATCAGTATACGTTATAAAGCTGACGAGATGGTTATTTCACTCATGATGAACAGTATTCTATTTGGTATTGGATATTTCATCTTGAAGAATTTCTTAGCAGTTGGTGGTGTCAATGGTACAGCATCTCCAAACTTTATTAAGACAGCTCGTTTACAGAACTTGATTCCAAAGACACAGGTACATACTGGTTTTATCATTATGATTATCGCAGTTATCTTTATCTATGTTCTTCTCTATAAGACAAAGTTAGGATATGCGATTCGTATGACAGGTATTAATGCAAATTTTGCGAAGTACTCTGGTATGGGTGCGTTTGGTATGTTTATGGCTGTTCATTTCTTGGCTGGTGCACTTGGTGGTATGGGTTCATCCGTTGAACTTTTAGGTATGTACCAAGCATTTACTTGGACAGTACTACCAGGACTTGGATTTACTGGTGCATTAATGGCAATGCTTGGTAAAAATGATCCGATTGGTGTATTGATTGCGGCGTTTGGTATTAGTTACTTACGTGCTTCTGCACAGTTGCTCGCAAATGACTTACCATACATCGATATTAAGATGATCTCTATTGTAGAAGTTATTCTAACGTTACTCATTTCATCTCAATTCTTCTTGAGAAAGTGGCGCTCAAGACAACTTCTAAAGGAGGAAAAGAAGAATGGCTAATCTATTCAAGGATTTATTGAATGCAAGTTTTATCTTTATTGTCATTCGTGTTGCGGCTCCACTTGTATATGCATCTCTTTCTTCCTACGTAGCTTCTCTTGCGGGTATTCCTAATATTGCAATTGAAGGTGTTATGAACTTTGCGGCTTTATTCGGAGTATACTTCAGTGCTGTTTCTGGCTCTGCATGGATTGGATTATTGGGCGCGATAGCGGTAGGTATTGCATGTGGTCTAGTACTTTCATTCTTTACAATCAAGATGAAAGCCAGTCCTATCATGGTAGGTATTGCGTTAAACTTATTCTCAGCAGATTTTGCGATTTACTTATTGTTATTGTGGACTGGATCAAAGGGAACTACAGCTAGTCTTCCATCAAAAGTATTACCTACAATTGATATCCCATTCATTAAAGATATTCCAGTTCTAGGAGAAATTCTTAGTGGACATTATTTCTTAACTTATGTATGTCTATTGTTAACAATTCTCCTATTCATCCTTGTCTATAAGACTCCATTTGGCTTACGTATGAAGGCCTGCGGTCTTGATGTGCATGCAGCTGAATCTGTAGGTATCAAGGTGAATCGTGTACGCATGATTGCGGCAGTGTTGTCATGTTTCTTAGCTGCGTTAGGTGGTGCATATCTTTCGATGGGATATATGTCATTCTACTCCAGCAACATGGTGGCATCTCGTGGATGGATTGGTATTGCGGCTGCAGCCGTAGGTGGTAATAACCTTGGTGTTGTGGTTTTTGTAACAATGATTTTCTCGGTAGCACAAGCGATTGTAAATGTACTATTGCTAGAAGGCTTACCATCGGAATTAGTAAATATTATTCCGTACATATCCGTATTGGTAATCTTGATTATCATCGGTATTCGTACAAAGAAACAACTAAAAGCGAAAGCATAGTTTTTTGATTCATTCGCTATGAAGGCAGACTATAAAAGGTCTGTCTTTTAGTTGATTTCTATATTCCGTTGTTTCAACATTTCATGTTTTAGTTTAAAATGGAGATACATAATCGGAGGGTTAAAAATAATGGATTATAAACAAAGATATGAAGAATGGGTTCAAATGCTACCTGAGGGTGACCCCCTGAAAGATGAATTGTTGGCTATCAAGGATGATGACAATGAAATCAAAGAACGTTTTTATCAAAATTTAGCATTTGGTACTGCTGGTTTACGTGGCATTGTTGGTGCTGGTACAAACCGCATGAACTTCTATACAGTTGGTAAAGCAAGCCAAGGTGTTGCAGAATATATCTGTGCACAAGGTCAAGAAGCGATGGATAAGGGTATTGTTATTGCGCATGACCCAAGACATTTTTCAAAGGAATTCTCACAATTATCTGCTGGCATTTTCGCAGCTAACGGAATTAAGACCTATGTATTTCCGGATTTACGTCCGACGCCTGAACTTGCGTTTATGATTCGTAAGTTAGGTACAACATCTGGTATTAACATTACTGCTTCTCATAATCCGAAGGAGTATAATGGCTATAAAGCTTATTGGAGTGATGGCTGTCAAGTAAGTAGTACTGTTGCGGATGGCATGGAAGAAAGAATCAACGCAGTTGATATCTGGAATGGTATTAAGAAGTCCGACTTCAATGAAGGCGTAGCTTCTGGCAAGATTGTTGTATTATCAGAAGAATATGACCGTGCATATCTAGATCTTGTAGAAAGTCTAGCGATCCACAGTGGTGATGAAATTGACTTAGATATTCCACTTGTATATACACCACTCAATGGTGCAGGTTCGATTCCTTTTGCGACTATGATGAAGGATCGTGGATTTACAAATTGGCACATCGTACCAGAACAGAAGGACCCAGATCCAGACTTTACGACAGTAGGTTATCCGAATCCTGAAAGTCCAGCAGCCTTCAAGATGAGTGAAGAGCTTGGTAAGAAGGTTGGTGCAGAATTATTAATGGCTACTGACCCAGATAGCGATCGTTTCGCAATTGAATTACGTGATGATGATGGTAACTATATTCCATTAAATGGTAACCAGACAGGATACTTATTGGTAAACTACATTTTAGAAGGCCATAAGAGTGCTGGAACATTACCTGAAAAGGGTGTCATGATTAAGTCTATCGTTACCTCTACAATGAGTACTGTCATGGCAAATGCGTATGGCGTTGATATGTATGAAGCATTAACAGGTTTCAAGAACATCTGCGGACGTATTCCTGCATTACTTGAACAGGGATATACATATCTTTTCGGTTATGAAGAGTCTGTAGGTTACGCAGCTAGTGTAGATATCCGTGATAAGGATGGTATCTCTGCTGGTATGTTAGTAGCAGAAGCTGCTGCTTACTATCGCAAACAAGGTAAGACATTATGGAATGTATTACAGGAACTTTATGAAAAGTATGGTTTCTATGCAGAAGATGAACCAAACCTAGTATTAGAAGGTATTGCTGGTGCAGAACGTATCAAGCGTATGATGGTTTCTATTAGAAACAATCTTCCAACAGAAGTAGCTGGATACAAAGTAGAGAAGGTAATTGACTACTTACATGGATATGAAGATATTCCAGCATCTAACGTATTACGTTTCTATTTAGATAACGATAGTTGGTTTGCTGTACGTCCATCTGGAACAGAACCAAAGATCAAGTTCTACTTCTATACAAAACAAGCTTCTCGCAAAGAAGCACTCGCAGTGAATGCGAAGATTAAAGAAGCAGTATTAGATATTGTAAATGCAATTGAATAAAGATACCTTAGGGTATCTTTTTCTAACTTATGGTAAAATGTTATGGGTGATAACTATGAAAAAGAAAACAAAACAGGTACAACGTATTGAAACAATGGAAGCAAACATGAACGAAGTAACTGCTGTCCTAGAAGAAACAATCAAGGCAACTAAGAAATTAAAGCGTGTCATGAAAAAGTATGATGTGGTTAGTAAGTATTATAGTAGCCAAGATTGGTTTGATGATGCACAAGCACATAGTGCAGGAAAACTTCCTGAAGATTTAGCTTGTGGGGTTCTATCGGAAGATCTTGCATACAATATGATTGGCGATATGTATCATTATGCATTATCACAGCTTGAGTTTGTAACAAACTTCTTAAAGAAACACTAAAGTATTTGATAGGAGGATGTTAAAATGAGTAACATGAATCAAAACACTACACATACAATTTTTCAAGTTGGTCAGAAATATCCTTCTTGTGAAAATGGGATTTGGATTGATTTTAAAGATAATACATTCTTATTTGTAGTAAAGGATGATATTTGGACACAAGAGGAACGAAGTAGATTAAAGACATCTGATGTAACAGTATCCTTTATTCAAAAAGGTATTATCGATGCATTTGTATTAGAGATATTTGATTGTTTAGAAGCTAGTGATTTACCATTCTATGCAAAGGATGGAGATGCAGAATTTATTGAAGCAATCAAATCAAAGCATCCTTTCGGATTTGAGATAGTCTTTGTGAACGTAAATGATGAAGTTGTAGCAGTACGACATGAAGTATTCACCAAAGAAGAATCAACGCTATTACACGAAAAGCTGCAAAAGAGATTAATGGAAGAAACGGATGGGGCAATGTTTGAAGCGGCGTATGAAAAGTTAATTTCTCGCTTTGAACCTTTTGAGCTTTTAGAGTTTGCGGTATTTACAAAGAAGTGTAGTTTACGAAAGAATTGAGGTAGTTATGATTTATATCGGTATTATTATCGTTACAGTATTAATTGATTTATTTTCAAAGATGTGGGCAGCTAGTTTAGGGCTGTTTCATGATATTCCTGTAATAGAAGGTTTCTTTCATATTACATATGTACAAAACACTGGTATGGCATGGTCATTACTATCTGGACAACAGGGCGTACTTGCTCTTGTTGCGGCAGTGGCGATTGGTCTTATGGGTTGGTATCTATTTGTAAAGAAACCAGATATTTTAACAGGAATATCTCTTGCATTAATGATAGGTGGTGCGGCAGGGAATCTGATTGACCGTCTCTTCTTAAATTATGTTAGAGACTTCTTAAATTTCTATATTTTTGGCTATGATTTCCCAGTGTTTAATGTTGCGGACATGGCTTTATGTATTGGTGTATTCTTATTGCTAATCGCAACATGGAAGGAAGAGAAAAATGGCAAAACAAACGTGGATCGTAAGTGATGATACAAAAGAAAGATTAGATAAATATCTAAGTTCAAATACAGAACTATCTAGAACACGCGTGCAACAGCTCGCAGATGATGGCATGATATTCGTCAATGGAAAAGTCGCAAAGAGTTCATTGAAAGTTGTAACTGGAGATGAAATCATTTGCGATGTACCTGAGGATCGTCCGGTAGATATTCTTCCTGAGAATATTCCATTAGATATTCTGTATGAAGATCATGATATTATCGTTATTAATAAGCCAAAGGGTATGGTTGTTCATCCAGCTCCTGGTAATTATTCCAATACGATGGTAAATGCACTGTTATATCATTGTAAGGATTTATCGGGTATTAATGGTGTGATTCGTCCAGGTATCGTTCATCGTATCGATAAAGATACGACAGGTTGTATTGTGGCATGCAAGAATGACAAAGCACACGAAGCGATTGCTAAGCAGTTAGAGAATAAGACTTGTCATCGTGTCTATAAGACAATCGTTGTTGGAAACATTACGCATGATGATGGTTTAGTAGATGCGCCGATTGGACGTGATCCGCGTGATCGCCAACGCATGAAGGTAACTGAAGAAAATAGTCGTGATGCTAGAACGCATTTCCATGTATTAGAACGTTTTAATGTCGCAACTTATCTAGAATGTCGTTTAGAAACAGGAAGAACTCATCAAATTAGAGCACATATGAAATATATCAACCATCCTGTGATGGGTGATGATAAGTATGGACAACCATGTCCATATATGGATACACAAGGTCAGGTACTACACGCCAGTGAATTAACGTTAGTTCATCCTACAACTGGGGAAACGATGACATTCCACGCACCACTACCAGAATACTTTGAAAAGTTATTAAATATTCTTCGTAAGAGGGTAGCCTAATGAAACAAAGAAAGACAATTGCGACAAATAGTATTATCGCAATATGTTTTGTGGTATGGGTGTTTATTCAATTATTTCCTAGTGATAGTACAATTACAAATTCAATTTTGATTGGTGCTTTCTATAAACCTTTTGTTTTAGCAGGTGAGTTTTGGCGATTATTAACAGCAGGGTTTGTGCATGTTCATTTATGGCATTTAGCGATGAACATGATGGCTTTATTATCACTCGGCAAAGTCTTTGAACCATTATTAGGAATTAAAAGATATCTGTTGATACTAATACCCTCAATTATTGTGGGATCTCTATTTGTACTAGCTTCACCAGAAAATAGTTTTGTTGTAGGACTTTCTGGTGGTATTTATGGGTTACTAGCAGCGTATGTAACACTAATTTTACGTACAGGTGGTTGGAGAATGCCTCCGGTACGTGCAGCCCTCGTGAATATGTTGTTTATTAATCTCTTATTGAACTTCTTGCCGAATATTTCTGTACACGCACATTTAGGTGGTTTTGTGACAGGATTTATTATATATGGATTTATTACAACAGATAAAGCAGAGATTAGTAAACGTGTAAATCATATTGTTGCTTTTGTTGGGTTAGTTGGAGTTTTATGTTTTATTTCATGGCAGAATCATTTTATTCCAACACGCTCTCGATATCTAGGGACTGATTTAAAGGTATTGCAAATTTTGAATGATAGTCCATTGCATCAGTATTCTTATTTCTTGGCTGAAAGATTGGATACTGTATATGGATTAGATGATGGATTTGTACAGGTTCTAGGAAAGGAATAGTTTATGACAAAACAAGATAACATCTTAAGTTGGGACGAGTATTTTATGGGACTAGCTCATTTATCAGCCTTACGTTCAAAAGATCCTAATACAAAGGTTGGTGCCGCGATTGTTGATGATAACCACCGCGTTGTATCTGTTGGATATAATGGATTTCCAAAAGGATGTTCAGATGAAGTTTTCCCTTGGGGACGTGATGGTGATACTTTAGACTCTAAGTATGCTTTTGTCGTACATGCAGAGTTGAATGCTATTTTAAATTCGAAGTGGCCGGTTGCAGGATGTACGATTTATGTATCCTTATTCCCATGCAATGAATGTGCGAAGGCAATTATACAATCTGGCATTCATCGCATTGTCTATGAATCTGATAAATATAATGGAGTAGATACTAATATCGCCAGCAAGCGTATGTTAAAAGCTGCTGGTGTAGAGTTAGTACAACTCAAAGATACAATTCATTTAAGTGTTGAAAAGATTCCAAATCCAGAATTATAGAAGATTTGGAATCTTCTCACTTTCTAATGAAAGAAGGTAATGATGAAGAAATTGATTATCGTAATCCTATTAGTGACTTCAATCCTAGTCGGATGTACGACAAAGAAAAACTCAGATGATTCAGTAGAGCTGGTATTTCAACCGTACCTAGAAATCCAGAAAAACTCATCTATTTCGTTAGGGATACACAACGTACCTGAAGGATATATGGCCCCCGCAAAACAACAGGGTAAAGTTGTACGCTTTGACTACATGACAAATACCTATGATTATCAAAACAGAGTCATGAAGAAATATGCGTATGTATATATTCCGTATGGATACGAAACAAGTACAGAACGATATGATGTTGTCTATACCATGCATGGTCATACGGGAGATGTAACTTCTTTTCCGGGTGAATTAGATGATTTAACAGATATTAAAAATGTAATTGATCATCTGATTGAAAAAAAAGAGATGAAACCAATGTTAATGGTGTTTGCGTCCTATTATCACGATAATGTGGATATGGATACAGATGATTATGATGCAAGTTTAACCGAGGCATTTGGGAAAGAGTTGCAGAATGATTTGATACCGCAATTTGAAAATACATATCGTACCTATGCTAGTTCTACTAGCGAGGAAGATTTAATCGCTTCAAGAGACCATCGTATCTTCTTAGGATTTTCCATGGGTGCCGTTACAACATGGTATCGCATGATGGATAGCATGAGATACTTTAGATACTATGTGCCATTTAGCGGATCGTTATATTGGGGCAATCATACAACTGTAGATCAATATGGACGTGATAATCCAAGTTGGATTGCACAATTATTAGAAAACGCAATCACCGCACAAGGATATACAGCGGATGACTTTTATGTATTAACCTTGACAGGCACAAAGGATTTTTCGTATCGAACAGTTAAGATGCAGATAGAAGATATGAAACAACATCCAGACATGTTTCACTATGATAGTGATGAAGTGAAAGGGAATTTCACATTATTGCTTGCCGAGAATGAAGAACATGACTATCATGCGAAAAGATTGTATATCTTTAACGCTTTACCAATTCTTAGTCAGATGATAGCGAAGCGGGATATGTCAAGTTCTGTAATTCATTATTGACGAATAGGATTGGATATTGTATCCTAATTAACAGAAAAAAACAGGCTTTAATATAGTACGAGATACTATGAAGGCGATGATAGATTACACTCTAGTAGTTTTTTTTAGAGGAACTTGTAATAGATTACTTACAACCTTTGTGTATTTTGTACAAAGGTTGTTTTTTTATGAAAAAGGAGAAAGTAATATGAAGAAGAGCTCGAAAAAACTGACAGTGAAAATGATGGGTGCATTAGGCTGTGGTCTCATTGTTGGTTTATTAGTGATTTTTCTAAGAGAAACATTAATCAAGGGAAATCAAGCAGAATTGTGGAACACTATCAACAATCTGTTATTTGCAGATATTTCTGCAGAAGGAAATGAGAGAGCAATTGGTATCTTCTACATTGTTGGTCAGTTATTTGTACGCGCATTACAAGTAGTTATTATCCCAATGGTATTTACAAGCATTGTACTGGCAATGATTCATATTTCAGATACAAAGAAGTTAGGTCGTATCTCTGGTAAGACAATTGGATACTTTATGTTAACAACGACATGTGCCATTGTGATTGCGGCACTGGTAGGAGTTGTGGCATATAATGCAGGAGTATTTACAAACAGTGCCGTAGACTTAACACAAGCTACAGGAACGGCTGCTAAAAATCCTCTTATGATTGTTGTTAATGCGATTCCAAATAATATCACTACTGCATTTGGTAATAATGGTGCCGTACTTGCGGTAGTAGTTAGTGCAGCGATGGTAGGTATCTGTATCAATCATTTACAGGATAAAGTTACAGTACTTGTTAAACTATGCGAAGAAATTAGTGCAATTATAACGGTATTCTTAGATATTGTAATCAATCACTTTGGACCTATCGCAATCTTTTGCTTAATTGTTAGAACTTGTGCAAGTTATGGTGTAACGCACCTACAACCTGCTATCGCTTATGTACTCTTAACAGTATGTATCTTATTACTTGTACTTGTGACTGGCTATGCGTTGTTTATTAAATTATCAACTGGTTTAAATCCAATTCCATTTGTAAAGAAGATATTTAAGGTAGCGTTATTTGGATTCTCAACATCTTCCAGTGCCGCAACACTTCCGCTAAACATGAAGACAACAATTGAAGAACTTGGTGTACATGAAGAAATCGCATCCTTTGTACTTCCGCTTGGCATGACGGTTAATATGGATGGTACTGCTATTATGCAGGTTATCGCAACAATCTTTATTGCTGGATGTGCTGGTTATCCAATGACATTTACAAGTATCCTTACTATCGGTTTCTTAGCGATTGTAGCATCTGTAGGAACACCTGCAGCACCTGGTGCAGGTGCTGTCATCCTCTTTACAATTCTAAGTGGTGTAGGCTTCAACAATGAACTTGCATTAATGACATATACATTAATCCTCGCAATCAATCGTCCAATCGAGATGCTTGTAACATCGCTCAATGTAGTTGGTGATAGTGCTTGTGCAATTGCGGTTGCAAAGAGTGAAGGAGCATTAGACGTAGAAGCATACGAAAAAATATAATCAAATTCATATATAAAATACAGGAGGAGAACAAAATGAGTAAAGAAGTAATCATCGCATGTGACTTTAACAGCCAGGAAAAAACATTAGAGTTTCTACAACAGTTCAAGGATGAAAAACCATACGTTAAAATTGGTATGGAAGTCTTCTATGGTAATGGTCCAGAAATCGTTAGACAAATCAAGCAGCAAGGACATCAAATCTTTCTTGATTTGAAATTACATGATATTCCTAATACGGTCTATCATGCGATGAGCATGCTTGCACAGTTGGATGTTGATATGGTCAATGTTCATGCGGCAGGAACAATTGAGATGATGAAGGCTGCCCGCAAGGCATTAGATGATCATGGTAGTAAGGCAATTTTACTTGCAGTTACACAATTAACAAGTACAACTGAAGAAGCTATGCACGAAGAATTACTTATACCAAAGTCTATGCAGGAAACAGTTGCACAATACGCATTAAATGCGAAAATGGCAGGCTGTGATGGCGTTGTATGTTCTCCATTAGAAGTGGAAATCGTAAAGAAGGTATGTGGAAAAGACTTCCAAACAGTTACTCCAGGTATTCGCTTTGCGACAGATAGCAAGGGTGATCAAAAGCGTGTTACAACACCAGCAATCGCACATCAATTAGGTTCTGACTACATCGTTGTAGGAAGATCTATCACAAAAGCAGAAAACCCAGTAGAGGCGTATCGTTTAGCAACAAAACAATTTCAGACAGGAGAGGAATAAGATGAAAAAACGTATTGCGAAAGACCTATTAGATATTCAGGCAGTATTTTTAAAGCCACAAGATCCATTTACATGGGCGAGTGGTATCAAGTCTCCAATCTATTGTGATAATCGTTTGACGCTTTCCTATCCTAAGGTTCGCGAAGATGTTGAAAATGCTCTAGCAGAAATTATTCGTAAAGAATATCCATCATGTAATATGGTTATGGGTACAAGCACTGCAGGTATTGCACATGCGGCAATTATCGCTACAATTCTTGGTTTACCAATGGGATATGTACGTACATCTTCAAAAGATCATGGACGTCAAAATCAAATTGAAGGTAAGTTAATCGATAACGCGAAGATTGTGGTGATTGAAGACTTAATTTCTACTGCAGGTTCAGCCGTTGAAGTTGTAGAAGTATTACGTAAAGAAGGAGCGGAAGTCCTCGGTATCGCATCTATCTTTACCTATGGAATGCGTAAAGCAACAGAGCGTTTAGTTGAACACAATGTACGTAATGTATCTGCCTCAGATTACGATACACTGCTATCTGTAGCAATAGCAGAAAACTATATCAAAGAAAGTGATGTAGAAGCGTTATTACACTTTAGAAATAATCCAAGTGATGAAAGCTGGATGTCAAAATAATTCTTTCAATTTATTATTAACTCTTTTATAATTACATCCATGGACAGAAGAAAATTAGTAACACTTACAAATCTTTGCATGATAACACAGGGTGATGAAATCCTTGTTATCGATAGACAAAAGAAAGATTGGCCAGGATTTACCTTTCCTGGTGGTCACGTAGAGGATGATGAATCGATTGTTGATTCTGTTATTCGTGAGGTCAAAGAAGAAACTAGTTTAGATATTCATGATCCTAAGCTTTGCGGAGTGAAGGATTGGGTGAATTCTGATGGTAGTCGTTATATCGTATTCTTGTATACATGTAATACTTTTACTGGTGATATTATCTCCTCGGATGAAGGAAAAGTATCTTGGGTAAAGCGTGAAGACTTCCTGAAATTAAAGTTATCAGTCGACATGGATGTTTTGATTCGTGTATTTGAAGATCCTGAAATTACAGAGTTCTACTATCAAAGAGTAAATGAAGAATGGAATATACACTTAAAGTGATATTCCGTTTTTTCCTTTTATGATATGAACGTGATACTATAGTAGTAGGTATAAAGTTCATTCATTAGGAGGAATCATTATGTATATTGAGACAATGCAGCCAGTATTGATTATGATGGTGATTTTTGTTGTAGGAATTTTTGTTTTTGCGACAACATTACAAAGATATCACTCTGCAGGAGAGAAAACTGATATTCGTAATTACAATGACTATGGTGAACCAGCAAAATCACTCTATACAAGTCGATATTTATTTAGCTTTCATAAAGATATTGATGTAACAGATGAAAATGATAATGTAGTCTATCATTCATCTTCAAAACTATTCTCTTTTACAAATGAAACAACAATTACGGATGTACAAGATAGAGTTGTCGCTTCGATTGAAAGAAAGTTATTTTCACTGCATTCAATTCACTATATTGGTGTTGTCGGTGGAAAGTCATTTGAACTTTCTAAAGACTTGTTCCGTCTTTTAGATATGAAATTTACCATTGATGAACTTGGTTGGACGTTACAAGGAGATTTTTCAAATTTAAACTTTGTTTTATATAACAATCAAGAACGTGTGATTGCGGTCGTAGGGCAGAAACTATTCTCTATGCGTGATAAATATTGTATTGATTTATATGATGTAAATGAAGAGGCTACTGTAGTCGCAATTGTAATCACATTAGAGAATATGTTGATGGCTAGAAGAAATGCAAATCGTTCTACATCGCATTCTCATAATAGTAATATGTAAGTTATAAAAATACGTGTATTGATGATTCATACACGTATTTTTTCTGTATTTTTAAAATGTAATTTAGCAATTTCACCAAGGCGTTCGAATCCATATCGTTCAACAAACGTTTGTGCAACGATATCTACTTTATCACCAGAGCCTTTTGGAAGAGTCATGTTATATTTTTGTTCCATTTCTTCCCATGTTTTTAGAAAACCATAGCGCGAGATGATAGAACCAACTGCGACGGATAAGTACTTATCTTCAGCTTTCGTTTCAAAATGAATACCCCGTATAATTTGTGGTTCATTTTTTAGATAACGATAATAGGAGGTTTCTGGGGTAAATTGGTCAATAATTTTAAAACTTGGAAGTTCTATTTTCTTGGCAAGGTTGATATAGGCTTGGTTATGTAACTTTGCCTTAATGGCGTTTAGGTTATATGACTCATGTACTTGATTGTATTTTTGTGGAGGTACAATCAATAAGCTATGAGGAATACGTTCCATAAGTAATGGTCCAATCTTTAACATATCCGCATCACTCATTTGTTTAGAGTCACGCACACCAAGTTTTACTAAGAAGTCCACATCGTCTTTAGTAACGTAACTAGCACATACACATACAGGTCCAAAGTAATCGCCAGTGCCAACTTCATCGCTACCTGCTTGAGGATAATGACTTGTTGTAGTAGGTGTTGAGATTTCATCTCGTACTTCCATAAAAGCTGCTGCGTATACATTTGCGTCTTTTCCTTGGAATACAGTTTTTCCTGATGTATAACAGGTAATGACGCAATTTTCTGGTTTTAATTGCCATTTTGCATATTGTGGTGGTGTGGTTTGAAATTCACTAAAAGTTTTGAACAATTGTTCCTCTTGAATCGATTTGAGTTTTAAAGTAATTGTGTTATTCATGCATTATATTTTATCATGCTGTTGGAAGTTTGCACTGTTTTGTTTTATCATCTTTATATAGGAGGATTTTTTATGTTCACTTTACAAGAAAATTGGGCAATCTATTTTAGTGCCTTTATCGTTATATTCTTTGTTTTAAAAGCAGCACAAGGATACAATACCGGTATTTTACGTCGATTGATTGGCCTTGTAGGTTCTATTATTTCTTATTGGATTGCTTGGATATTATGCGGTGTATTTGCAAAATACGTTACAATTGTTCCAAGTAAATTTCTTGGCTTATCAGGATCGCCATTAGAGGTAGTAGCGAAAACCTATGTTAATCAGATAGCTTGGTTTATCTTATTATTCTTAGTTTTGCGTGTCGTATTCTTTGTGGTTGACCGCATCGCAAAAGGCGTACATAAAGTTCCTGGAATTCATGCGATTAGTGCGCTATTAGGTGCTGCTTTTGGTGTGTTAGAGGCCTTTGTATGGATAGTTGTGATTACGGTATTCTTATGTACACCACTCTTTAAGAATGGTAGCTATATTGTAGAAAATTCCTTGTTTAAACAAGTAAATCAAGTAACAGAGCTGGTTGCAAAGGATTATTTAGGGCCATTATTTAGTAGTCAAGGTTTCTCCAAGATTGAAGATGGCACAAAGTCATTAACTGATTTACAAAGAAATGCAGTTGAAAACTGGTTAAAAGACAATGGCTTTGTGGATGAAAGTAAGCAAATCAAATAGGAGTTATTATGAGTGTAATTGGTAGTCTAGAATTGAATGTGATATTAGAACAGGTAAAAAAACAATGTTCTTTTTCACTTGGCATTGAATACGTAGATACCATCAAACCATCATTTGACTCACTTGTGATACGTCGTGAACATGCATACATGAAGGAAGCTCTTGCAATGTGTATTCATGAAGATCGTCTACCAATGTCTCAAATTAAGGATTTAAGAGATATCTTATTAAACGCAAAAAAGGGTAGAACTTTAACGTCACAAGAATTAATTGATGAGATGTTTTTGATACAAGGCATTCAAGGAATGTTAAATTATTTTAAATCAATGAATGCTTTAGCACACGAACATCTACAAGACCTATATGATACATTAATTGTTCATGAGAAAATCGCAAAAGAGATAGGTAATTGTTTAAATCAATATGGTGAAGTAATGGATAAAGCCTCGCCAGAGTTAAAGTCGATTCGTAGTAGTTTATCGCGCATTGATGGTGAAATCGCAACTGCTGCAAATCGATTTGTGGCAAGCCATTCAGATTGTGTGGTTGACTCGATTGTGACGATGCGAAATGGTCGTGCAGTTATCTTGGTGAAAGCATCAGATAAGAATATGTATGGCGGTTTACTGCATGGTGATAGCGCATCAAAACAAGCATCCTACATTGAACCTGCATCACTAGTTGGTTTGAACAATCGCAAGATGGAACTCATTGAGAAAGAAAAGGAAGAGATTCATCGTATCTTAACGATGCTATCAAGAAGTGTTGCAGCGATTGCGGATGAAGAAATATCCAACATTGAAACATGTGGTATCTTCGATGCTATCTTTGCGAAAGCACAATGGGGCAAACTTCATGATGGTGTTGCGGCTGAACTTTCAGAACAAAAGGAAATTGAAATTATACGTGCCAAACATCCTTTGATTGATCCAAAGAAAGTAGTAGCTAATAATTATCACTTACGTGATCCAAAACGTATACTACTAATAACAGGTCCAAATACAGGTGGTAAAACTGTATCTATGAAAGTCATTGGTCTATTTGTTTTAATGACCTATGTAGGAATTCCGGTAACTGCAGAAAGTGCTGTCATTCCTTTCTTTGATAATGTGTTTGTGGATATTGGCGATGATCAATCTGTTGTGGAATCCTTATCTAGTTTTAGTGCACATATCAAGAAACAAGCTGAAATTATTCGCAGTGCAACGGAGAATAGTTTAGTACTCATGGATGAAGTTGGCTCTGGTACAGATCCTAAAGAGGGAGAAAGCTTAGCTATCTCAATCTTAAATTACTTGCGTGATGTAAAGGCTACCTGTGTTGCGACGACTCACTATGGCCGTCTAAAGGCTTATGGTAAACGTCATGATGATATTTTGGTCGCAAGTGTTCAATTCGACCAAGAGAAGCTAGAGCCAACATACCGCTTTATTGAAGGGTTAACAGGACAATCGAATGCGTTTGAAATTGCGGAACGATATGGATTACCTAAATCGATTATTAAATATGCGTCTTTCTTAAAAGAACAAGCAAAATCACAAGAAGATATTTTGATTGAACGTTTGGAGACACAGTTGAATGAAACAACGCTAAAGAATGATGAACTTAGTCAAAAGATTGCGGAAGTAAAGACATTACAGGAATCTCTTATCAAAGAGCGTAATCAACTCTTAAAAGAAAAAGATGATTGGCAAAAGAATGCACAAGCTGAAGCTAATCAATATATTGAAGAAGCACAACATAAGGCAGATGAAATTCTTGCACAAATGCGCAATGAACAAGCAAAATACCATGAAGTGCTCAATGTACGGAATCAGTTAAAGAAGATTCAACCACTCGAAGAAGTGGATGAAACGAATTATGACGATATCACCTATCATGTTGGTGATGCGGTAGAACTACGTTCTTCTAATCAAGTATGTGAAGTAATTAAGATTGGAAGAAAAGAAATTACTGTGAGCCTCAATGGCAGAACGATTCATGTAAAGAAAAATCAGATTCGACCAAGTTCACATGTCATTCCAAAGAACAAGACAAATACATCTGTACATATACGATCTAATAACATCTATGCAAGCATGTCGTTAGAATGCAATCTAATTGGTATGCATGTGGATGAAGGAATTGAAAAGATGAAAGATTATATGGATCAAGCAAAGATTCATGGTCTTAAGACATTCCGCATTATTCATGGAGATGGTACAGGTAAGTTACGTAAGGCTGTACATGATAGATTACGTAATGATAAGTCGGTTAAAGAATTTAGACTAGGAATGCCTCAAGAAGGTGGAACTGGAGCAACCGTAGTAACATTAAATTAAAGGAATACAATGGATAAAGAATATATCAAAGCAAAACTAAAGAACTTACCAAATGAACCGGGCAGTTATCAGATGAAGGATAAAAACGGAGAAATTATCTACGTTGGTAAGGCAAAGAATCTACATAATCGTGTGAACCAATATTTTGTTGGTGCGCACGATTTTAAGACGACCAAAATGGTAAGCAGTATTGATGACTTCGATTTTATCGTTACAAGAAGCGAAAAAGAGGCTTTGGTATTAGAAATTAACTTAATTAAGAAGTATCGTCCAAAGTATAATATTCAATTTATTGATGATTCATCTTATCCATATATTAAGCTGACAAAAGAAAAGTATCCACGCTTACTAATAGCACGCGATACAAAGAAAGATAAGAAGGCGAAGTACTTTGGACCATTTCCAGATGCGACTGCTGCTAGAATGACTCTAAAACTATTACAGTCACTCTATCCATTTCGAAGATGTACGCATTTAGAACCGAAGGTATGTTTGTACTATCACATGCATCAATGTATTGGACCATGTGAATTTGATATAGACCCAAAGGTCTATGATGAGATGAGTGATAAAGTTGTTCGTTTCATGAATGGTGATACCAAAGATGTAGAAGCAGAGTTACAAACAAAGATGCTTGAAGCTAGCCAAGCACTTGAATTTGAAAAAGCGCAAGAATATAAAGAGATGCTAGAGTCGATTCGACACGTGGTTAATGATAAACAGAATATTGAAAAAGACAATCGTGGATCACGTGATGTCTTTGCCTGGTATACGAAGAAGGGATATCTCGCAATTACCGGTTTCTTAGTACGTGAAGGAACAATCCTAAATAAAGAATTCCGTTTAAGACCTCTTTATGGAGATGCAGAAGAAGAATTCACTTCGTTTTTAGTACAGTATTATCAAGATCATCCATCTGCTCGTGAACTTGTATTACCGATGGAGTTAGATGTTACAGCATTGCAAGAAGTATTGGATATGCCTATCTTCCAACCACAAAAGGGATATAAAGTAAAACTCTTAGATATGTGTGTTGAAAATGCTAAAAAACAATTAGACCTTAAGTTCAATGCGGTCGCAAGACAAGATACACTAACAGAACAAGCCGTATCACAACTTTGTGATATTGCAAAACATCCAATGAATCGTGTTGAGTTATTTGATAACTCTCATATTAGTGGTGCGTTTACAGTTGCCTCATGTGTTGTATACGAAGATGGATATCCTGATCGTAAGAGTTATCGATTATATAAATTACATACAGGAAACTCTGATGTAGATTCAATGAAGGAAGTTATCTATCGCCGTTATTTCCGTATGTTAAAAGAAGGGGCGAGAATGCCAGATGGTATAATCGTCGATGGTGGTAAAACACAGATTGATGCGGCAAAGGAAATTCTAGATTCACTTGATTTATCAGATACAATCAAGTTAATGGGTTTGGTAAAGGATGATAAACACAGCACGAATGCATTAATGGATACCAATGGGGATACTTTTGAAATCGATAAAGATTCTGGTCTATTCTTCTTACTAACACGTATGCAAGATGAAGTTCACCGCGTAGCGATTACATATCATAGAAAATTACGTGCAAAGGCACAGACAAAATCTGTATTGGATGAGATAGCCGGTGTAGGTCCTAAACGTAAGAAGTTATTACTAAAAGAATTTGGTAACTTTACAAATCTAAAAGCCGCAACTGTTGAAGATCTTGCAAGGGTTGTACCCTTAGAAGTAGCACAAGCAGTATATGATGCATTACATCAAACATATGAAAATACCGATGCATAACCGCATCGGTATTAGATTATAGGAAAACGAAGTTTCCTATAAAAACCATACGCTATGCGTATGAGAAGGGAAAAGCTTAAGCGATGAAAAAAGCCTCCGTATATAATTGAA
>CALISH010000124.1 GCA_938041275.1 uncultured Solobacterium sp. | reverse complement strand
TTAATTTAGAGGTTGGACATTTTATTTTGTAGGCTGTTATGCGTTACAGCCCCTTTTTTTATTACTGCTGAAGAGATTTCAAATACTGTGACACTTTCGAATCTTTTTCTAGTGTAGATTTATCTGGTTTATAGGAATCTACAGATGGAAATAATCTAATTTCTCCTAATGATGACGCTAAGGAAAGATATTCAATATCATTTTGATTAATTCCAAGTTCGATAAAATACGGGACCTTTGAAGATTGTTCGTTATTGAGAGATAATCCTTTATGATCTTTAATAGAGATTACTTCCGCATGGCGTATCAATATACCAGTAATTGGTATATCTTTCTTCTGTGAGATTGAGACATGAACATCTGCATACATCCCCTCTTCTATACTACCCAAAGAAGATACATTAGTTTCTAACGTGAATATTGTCATTCCTTCTTGAAGTTTTGTAATCGCAAGATCACGGACTTCTTTTTCGTTATACAGCATATCTTTATAAAACAAAGAACCCTTCGGTATCATTCCTTGAATTGATGTATATTTACCAACAATATCTGCCTTTTCATTCCAAGTATATGACTGTATGTATTTCTCTGGAACTTGAATCATCATTAAATCCTCAGTTTGAATCTGCCTGCGTGGTGGAATATCGTGTTTTGCGATATATGTTGTCTTTAGATTGATAGTTTTCGCTAGATAGTAGCGAAAGGCAAATATATTCCCAACTATCCACAAGCATAGCATTAATACATAAATTCCTATTTTTTTAATTTTAATCATCAAAATATCCTCAAGATTGTATATGTATTTTGATAATCATCTCCACAAAAAGATTCCCAAGCTTACGCTCAGGAATCTTTCTTAACCTACATGTTCAGCAAGATATGCTTTAATCGCTTCTCTTTGATCTGGCTTACTTGGTTTGCACTGTTCTACTTGTGCTTGGCCATCAAGTAACTTCACAGCCATCGCAGCACAGCCTGGGTTACCACAAGCACCGCAGTTATAACCAGGTAATAGAGCTGTTAACTCTTCCTTGCGATTGTCTTCCTTCACATAGAACTTAATGGAAGCAAACGCTAGTACACCACCTAAAACAGCACCTAATACTAACATCAAGCCAAAAGCTTTTAAAATTGCTACTACCATTATTCCTCCTCTGTTTTGTGTGGCGCTTGGCGAACGCTACATTCGCTGATACCACATGCAGAACACTCTGCCTTTAGGTCTTCACAACCTTCAGGCTTTGGTGTTTTCTGATTTAACCTTAATAGCCATACATTTAGGGCAAAGAAACCTACAGCTAATAAAGCCGCAACAACGATTCTAAGCACGGCTCTTATACTAATCCAGCAAATGCAGAGAATGCAATTGCCATAATTGCTGCACAGATGAAAGCGATAGGATTGCCCTGGAATGCCTTCGGAATATCGTTCTGATTTAAACGTTTGCGGATTGTCGCAAAGATAACTAGCATCATCATAAAGCCAGCAGGTACTGCAATAGAATTTACCATTGTTTGTGCTAATGTATACTTCTGGGTAATGTTATCCATTGCTACGTAAAGTACTGCACAGTTTGTTGTAATGAGTGGTAAGTAGATACCTAATGACTTATAAAGCTCTGGTGAGAACTTTTTAACGAACAGTTCAACGAACTGAACGAATGCTGCAATCAATAAGATGAAACAGATTAGTTCCATAAACTCTAGTTCAAATGGAACTAAGATAAAGTGATAAAGTCCCCATGCAAGAATGGATGCACCGAAGATAACAAAGATAACGGCAAGACCCATACCTACTGCAGATTCAAGTTTTGTAGATACTCCCATAAATGGGCACATACCTAAGAACTTTGTAAGAATAATATTGTTAATCAGTAATCCACTGATCAAGAGTGTAAATAAATTCATTATTTAGCAGCTCCTTTCTTCGCTGGCTTTGCAAGATGGTTCTTGTAAGCAGCAACACCAGCAGCTAAACATGCAAATGTGATAAATGCACCAAACTGCTCTGTGAACATTGGAATTTCAAATCCTTCTGGAATAATTCTAAATGCAAATACAACATTGTTTGTAAATGGATTAGAGAATGACAATCCACCAGTACCTAACAACTGTCTGATAAGTGACATTGCAAGAAGTGCACATGTGTAAGCACAACCCTGCTGTAATCCATCAACGATAGATTCAAGTACAGTGTGCTTACATGCGTATGCTTCAGCACGCCCTAGGATAATACAGTTTACAACAACTAAGTCTAAGAATGCACCTAAAGCTGTAAATAGACTTGGTGTATATGCATGCATAAACATCGAAACGATTGTAACTAAAGTCGCAATAATAACGATATAAACCGGAATATGAATATCATCTGGTGTAATTGGCGCAATTAACGATACTAAGATGTTGGATAAAGTTAATACAACAATTACCGCAACACCCATACCGATTGCACTATTTAAGCTTGTTGTGATTGCTAATGTTGAACAGATACCTAAGTAAGTTGCAAATACTGGGTTCTCTGTTGCTAATCTAGAGAAGAAGCCTTGACCTTTAATTTTCTTTTCGCTCATACCTTCCTCCTTACTTTGTTGCAGCCTGTAGGGCTGTTGTAATCATCGCTCTGAGTGATGTACTTGTAAATGTTGCTCCTGTTGTAGAGTCCACTTTACTTTCGAGTGTAACTCCTTTGTACTTTTCTAACTCAGTTGCTTTTGTTGCTTGATCGCCTACGCTTTCTGTATCACCAAACTTTGTTACTTCGATACTCTTTACTGACTTACTTGCTACATCTACTGTGACTGTTGCTTCATTTACTCCTTCAAAGCCATGTGCTTTGCATGCATAGACAGCTGTTGTGCCATCATTGCTTGTTTCTGTACACTCTGCTTTGTTGTCTTTGAAGTCTTCTTTACCTAACGCTACTAGCTCTGCTTTTGGCGCAGGTGTAGCTGTCGCATTTTCATCATAAGAGATGTTATTCATCTTATTAAATACTTGTCTAGCTTGGTCTACTGCCTTTCCTACTGCAGTAGTTGTAATTGTTGCACCCGTGATGAGTGGCATTGTATCAGAAGAAGTAAGTTTTAATACATCACTTACATATGGATCCTTAAATGCCTTATCACCCTTACCAGCTGTTTCTGCTTGTTCGAGTACGCTATATCCACCAACAGATCCATCGTTGTTATACGCAATCATGAACTTAAATCCATCTGCGTTATAACCTGTAGAATGTAATGTAAAGATTGTTCCCTTACCTTCAGCGTTATAAATACCATCGATGAGAGTATCCTCACCATCTTTTAATTCAAGAAGACCAATCTTGTCTTCTGTAACATCCGTAAATGTTGCTCCTGGATAAATTATTTCAAGCGATGACTTAACAGATGCCAATGCGTTTTCTTCAATAATAGGAGCGGTAATCGCATTTACTGTTGATAGTAGAATTCCACATACAGCACAGAGAATACCAAGCATGCATGCTTTATATACTCCTGAAGTCTTATCAATTTTCATACGAGCACCCCCTTACTTTGTTGCAGCCTGTAGGGCTGTTGTAATCATCGCTCTGAGTGATGTACTTGTAAATGTTGCTCCTGTTGTAGAGTCCACTTTACTTTCGAGTGTTACCCCCTTGCACTTATCTAACTCAGCTGCTTTTGTTGCTTGGTCGCCTACGTCTTCTGTATCGCTAAACTTTGTTACTTCGATACTCTTGACGGACTTGCTAGCTACATCTACTGTAACTGTTGCTTCGTTTACACCTTCAAAGCCATGTGCCTTACATGCATAGACAGCGATTGTGCCATCATTACTTGTTTCTGTGCACTCTGCTTTGTTTTCTTTGAAGTCTTCTTTACCTAATGCTACTGCGGAAGCAGACTTTAATGCCTTCGCAATCATTGCACGTAGTGACTTACTTGTAAATGTTGCTCCTGTTGTTGAATCAATCTTACTATCTGCAGTTGCACCAACATATTTCTTAAGTTGTTCTTCTGTAGTAGCTTGATCACCAACCTCTTCCGTATCACTAAACTTAGTAACCGCAATGGATACAACTGTCTTCTTCGCTACATCAATTGTAACTGTAGCTTCATTAACACCTTCAAATCCCTTTGCCTTACATGCATATACTGCAGTTGCACCATCATTACTTGTTTCTGTGCACTCTGCGTTATTTTCGCTATAGTCTTCTGCACTTAGTGCTACTGTTTCCACTGGCTTATCGTCCTTCTTAGGTTCTTCAGCAGTTGCTGGAGTCTTTGCTACTAAACTTGATCCAACAAGAAGAACTGTTATTAAGAATACACACATTGCGATAACCGCCTTACGTGCAATCTTTGCTGCATCCTTAATCTGGCTTCCATCAAGTAACTGATCAATTGCAGGCGTTAGCATATTCATAATCAAAATGGAGAATAATGCACCATCTGGTAAGTTAGACTTCCATCGGATAATCAATGTAAGAGCTGCGGCACCTACTGCAAAAACATATCTACCAGGGATTGATACTGGTGAAGTAACTGGGTCTGTTAACATGAACACGCCAGCGAATAATACCCCACCCATTAATACGTTAACGATTGCGTATTCAATGCCTGCACCATGCATCAAACCAACAATAAGAGATACCACGAATACTGTTACGATATACGTCACTGTTAAACGATAGTCAATAATACGTCTAGCAATGAGATATACTGCCACGAGAATTAATAATAATGCACATGATCCACCGATAGCACTCTGATAGTTTCCTAAGAACATGCCGGATAAGTTGCCAAATTGACCTAATACATTTTGTAATGCACTGCCATCAACTACCCAACCATACGACTTCATAGCTGCTAATGGTGTAGCACCTGTTTGAATATCAGCTGCAACACTTGCACTAAATGAGTTCATGATAATTGCCTCAGCAAATGCCGCTGGGTTAAAGATGTTTTGACCAAATCCACCAAATAACATCTTACCAAACAAGATTGCAATTGCAGTCGCAATGATAATTGCGTAGAAACTAACATTAATTCTTGTAATTAATGGAATAATTAAACCTGTTACCCAACCATAGGAATGTAACAATTCTTTTGCAATGTCCTTTTTCTTTCTTGCAAGTAAGTATAATGTTTCAGTACACAATGCAGTTACTACAGCAGCGATAGATAGTAGAATAACACGAATACCCAATTTAGCACCGCCTGTCATTCCATACCAGATTGCAGAAGCAACTGTCACAACAACCAAAGCTAAGCTAAGTTCCAACATAATACCTGTTGTGGATTGTTTAGCCGCATAGTTAGGCGCTACTTTATATGAAAATTTCATTTTTCCTGCCTCCTATTTCTTTGCCTGTGATGCTAGTTTTGCACGCACAAATGTCTTTGCACGTCTAACATTCTCAGTTACTTCAATCTTAGATGGACATACATATGTACATAGACCGCATTCAATACAGTTCATTACATCCAAACGCATTAATGTATCATAGTCTACAGACTTATGTTCAGAAGCGATACGTACTGGTTGTAATCCAGATGGACATGTTTCCGTACAACGTCCACAACGTAAACAAGCAACTGTATCTGGCTTTTCATACTTCTGAATTGTAAGACCATTATTCTGTGCCATTACTACGAATTGATCGTTAGGAACTGCACGGCCCATCATTGGTCCACCAGCGAGTAACACTACATCATCCACACCATCTTTATATCCACCAACAGCGTCGATAATCTCATGTACCTTTGTTCCAACAGGAACATATACATTCTGTGGATTCTTAACCGCATCACCGGATACAGTTAAGTACTTATGTGTAACTGGCATACCATTTACAATCGCATTACCAAATGCAATCGCTGTAGATGCGTTGTTAACAATACAACCTGCTTCGATCGGCAATCTGTCATAACGCTTCTTTGTTAACTGGTATACAAGTGTTCTTTCCCAACCCATTGGGTAAACGTTAGGAACGATACGCACCTCAATTGGTGTTCCCTTAAAGGTTTCTTGTAATTGGGCAATCTGTTCCTTCTTATCTTCCTTGATTGCGACACAACCAGCCTTTGCATTACTCATCTTGAAGAACGCAAGTGTACCTATCTTGAGTAAGTCCATGTTTTCTTCAATATTTTTATAATCTGATGTTAAGAATGGTTCACACTCAACCGCATTAACGATAAAGAGGTCAACATTCTCTGGCTTGTTATACTTTACATAAGACGGAAATCCAGCACCACCTAAACCAAGCATACCGGAATCCTTAGCGAATGCATGTAATTCCTGCCAGCTAGCCTTTTCATAATCAAATTTCGCAAACGCACGTTCTACTGTATGCTTGTGATCATTTTGAATACGTAAATGGTCAATCATTGTACCACCTGCACCCAAGAACTTTTCGATACCTGTAACAGTACCTGAAACCGACGCAAAGAGTGGTAAATAGAATGCATCATTTCTTTCTGCTATCTTTTGTCCAATCTTAACTTCATCTCCAACTTGAACAAGTGGTTGACATGGGGCAGCACCGTTTACAAGTGGAATCCAAACAACATCTGGATCGATAGACTTCAATACTTCTTTATGAAGTGTCCAATCCTTATGTCCATTTAAATGAAGCTTCATTGGTCCTGTAAATATTGACATAATTTTCTTTCCTTTCCTCATTTGAAATCATTCAAAATTATAACATATTCCCACATTAACAGTAAGATGGCTTTTATGATATAGTTTAGATATGAAAAGAAAAATAAATAAATTATTAATCAGCGCATTAAGCGTTTGTACACTACTTGCTGGCTGTACAACAAAAGGAAGTAAAAATAGTGCTTCTAACAACACTTCAACCAACAGTGAAAGCCTAACCAAATATGAAAATGTGAGTTCTGATGTAGGTTTCGATACAATCTATAGTTACATGGAATATACAACGAATACAGAATCAGCAGCTGCCCATTTCAAGGACAGCACTACCCTACTTCGTTACTACAACCAGTTATTTGATATTTATAACGACTACGATGGTATCAACAACCTAAAGACAGTTAATGATAACGCAGGTATCAAACCAATCAAAGTTGATAAACCAATCATTGACATGTTGCATATGGCAAAACAGTTCTATGATTATTCCAATGGCGAATTCGATATTACCATGGGTGCCCTTCTTAAGGTTTGGCACAAGTATCGTGAAGAAGGCATTAAACTCAATGCCGAAAAACAGCTTGGCAATCTTCCAACAGAGGAAGAACTTACACAAGCTGCAGGTTGTAAGGGTTGGGATAACGTTGTAATTAACGATGAAGAAAGCACAGTCTATATTACCCAACCATGTCAATCATTTGATGTAGGTGGTATTGCAAAAGGATATGCGACTGAACTAGTTGCAGAAGAAGTTGGTCAACACATGCAAGCAGGTTACTTCAATGTTGGCAGAAACATCCGTACTGTAAATGATAAACCTGATGGAAGCACATGGAATGTCGGTATTGCTGATCCTGAAGGTGCTCTACCAAATGGACTTGCATTAATTTCTTCCAAAGGCTCCTTCTCCTTTGTTACAAGTGGAGACTATGAGCGCTTCTATATTGCAACAGATGGTAATAGTTATCACCACATCATTGACCCATCCACAAATTATCCTGCAACGCATTACCATAGTGTCACAATCTTTACAGAAGATTCCGGTGTCGCTGACTGCTTAAGTACAACACTATTTACACTCTCCATCGAAGATGGAAAGAAAGTACTTGAAGCGTATAAGAAAGCAACGGGTAAAGAAGCAAATGCAGTATGGGTCATGGATCCAGCAAAGAAACAGGGTGATGGCAAAGAAACAAACGGCTATTACGTTGTAGCAAGTGAAGGCTTAAAAGATATTATTACTTATTAGACATAAAAAGCGATGGGTTCATCGCTTTTTATATGATATCTCTTCCATCTTCTGGAAATGTTTTAAATAGATAAAGAATAAACGGTAATGAAATAATTGCAGTCATAATCTCACTAACAGATTGTGCAGCTTCAATCCCCGTTATCCCAAAACATGCATGCAAGATAATAACCGCAGGGATTAAAACAAGTCCACTACGCAACATCGCTAGAAATGTCGCAACCGCACTACGCGAAATCGACTGGAATAACATGTTTCCATACATTGTCATTGGCATTAATACCAACGATACACATTGAAAACGTAATGCTGTAGTACCAACTTCAATAACATCAGGATCATCTCTAAATAGTGCAACAAATCTCCCTGAGAATGTAAATGCGATTATCGCAAGAATTGCCATTAGAGCTGTACCACTCTTGAGCGTAAAGTAAAATCCCTTCTTTACACGAGTGTAGATTTTTGCACCATAGTTAAATGCACTAACCGGTTGGAAACCTTGACCAATGCCAAGCGCAACACAGAATAAGAACGATACAATACGTGTTGCGATAGAGATACCTGCAACAGCCGCATCACCATACATCGCAGATGTAGTATTTAATACCATTGTAGATAGTGAATTTAAACCTTGTCGACTCAGAGATGGTAATCCTGTCGTAAAGATACGATTTAAAATTTCAGGCTTACATGTTACATATTTAGGTTGTAAGCGACTTTGTGTTTTACCTTGTAAATAAGGTAGTACAAGTACAAACATACTAATATATTGCGAGATTGTTGTACTAAGACCTGCACCAGCAATACCCATATGAAATATACGAACTAAGATATAATCACCAAAGATATTCAAGACACCACCAAGTGTTAAACCTATCATTGCATAGAAGGCTTTTCCTTCATAACGCAAAATATTGTTTAGTACACAACTCGATGTCATGGCCATGCCTGCAAGCAAAATATAGAATGCATATATTCTTGCGTAAGGAAGGATGGTATCTGTACTTCCCATCATACGCATCATCGGATCCATAAAGATAAGTCCAATGACCATTACAACTCCACCAACAAAAATAGAAAGAAAGAAACTTGTTGAGGCGTATATTCTAGCCTTCTCTACATTTTTTGAGCCTAGTTGTTGTGAAATATTCGCTCCAGCACCATGCCCAAACATAAAACCAAAGGCCTGCAGAATGGACATCAAACTAAATACGATGCCAGTCGCACCACTTGCAGAAGTACTAATTGTACCTACAAAGTAAGTATCTGCCATATTATAGATACTCGTTACGAGCATCGATATAATTGTTGGAACTGCTAGTTGCGTAATTAAGTGTGGAATTGAATCTTGTGTCATACGGCGATAATGGGCCTCTTGATTCATTGTAGACATCTACACACCATCCTTTCTATCTATAAAAGCAAAAGAGGAATTTCTTCCTCTTAAAGACTTACTTAGTAGGTTTACCTAATAAGCGGAACATATTCTTCTTGTAGATTTCTACACCTGGCTGATTGAATGGGTTGATATCAATCATATAGCAAGTCATCGCTGTAGCGATGAAGAAGAAATAGCAGAGATATCCAAATGAGTATTCCTTCATATCTGGAATAGAAATAATTAAGTTAGGAACTCCACCTGTTACTTCGTGAGCTTCAATTGTGCCAAGACAAGCCATCTTATTGACCCAATCATATGACTTACCAGCGAGGTAGTTCATCTGATCGCTATTTTCTGCATCTGTTGGTATAAGTAGATCTTCTGTAGGATTTTCTACTTCTAAGATTGTCTCAAATAGAACTTTCTTACCTTCTTGGATAAACTGTCCTAAGCTATGTAAATCTGTTGAGAAGTTTGCGCTATCTGGCAAGATACCCTTACCATCCTTACCTTCAGATTCACCTAATAACTGTTTCCACCACTCAGCAAGCATTGCAAGCTGTGGTTCATAGGCAACAAACATTTCTACATCATAACCCTGGTTCTGTAGGATACGTCTGCATACTGCATATTGGTATGCTGGGTTCTTAGAAAGATCTGCAGTGTTTAATTCCTTATAAGCATCATAAAGACCAGCCATGATCTTCTTGATATCTACACCCATAATAGCAAGAGGTACTAAACCTACTGGTGTAATTACAGAGTATCTACCACCGATATCATCAGGGATAACGAATGTTTCATAGCCTTCCTTATCAGCTAATGCCTTTAGTGTACCACGTGCTTTATCTGTAGTTGCGATGATACGTTCTTTGCATTCTTCCTTGCCATATTTCTTTTCCATGAATTCGCGGAATACACGGAAGGCAAGTGCTGTTTCAGTTGTTGTACCAGACTTAGAAATAACGTTCATCACAACACTCTTATCTTGGATGTGCTTTAACACTTGTGCAATATATGTAGATGAGAATGTATTTCCTACGAAAATAACTTCTGTCTTATTTCCTGAATATAAACCTTGAATCATTTCGATAGCGGCACGTGCACCTAAGTAAGATCCACCAATACCACATACAAGTAATACTTCAGCCTTATCCTTTACTTTTTCTGCAACCTCTAAGATGCGTTCGAATTCAGCCTTATCATATGTTTCAGCCCAATCGACCCATCCCATAAAGTCGTTACCGGCACCAGTTCTTTCAAAAATTACTTTGTGTAGTTCATTTACTTTTTCTTGATAACTTTCAATACTTTCCTTGAGTAAAGCGTGTGATGTATTTAACTTCATCATTTTAAAATAGTCTCCTTCGCCTCTTTGATCCATTCACTCATAGCATTTGCGATTGTCTGAAAACCCATTTTCATGTTCGGTAAACTTGGTTTATGTCCCATTAGTTTACGTCTATTTCTTGAGTGTGCTTTCTGAAGTGCTTTCAATGATAACTTGACATGACTACTCTTATCATCGCATTCCAAGACCTTTAACTTCAAAACATCCCCAACTGTAACAAACTTTGAAATGTCCTTCACAAATCCATCACTAATTTCAGAGATGTGAATTAGTCCACTTACATGATGTTCTAGTGCCACAAATGCACCGTAGGGTTGAATCCCTGTGATTTTTCCTTCTACAATCTGTCCTGGTTTGTATATCATTTTAGCATTTCCAATCATTCTTAAGTATAGCACACTCACGAAAAGATGTGTGGTATACTTTATCCAGAGGCTTGTTATGTTAATTTCATTAAATACGATACATATTATATTTTGTGCTATATTTGCGGCTATCAGTGCACAGCTTTTAAAACCAATTTGTGCATTTATCGTCGAACCCGAGCATGATTGGGAATGGAGTTTAACCGTTGCTTGTGGTGGCTTTCCAAGTTCACATAGTGCAATGGTTTCAGCCCTTGCTTTAGCGGTTGGCTTCCGTGAGCGTTTTAGTTCAACTCTATTTGCGATTACTGTTGTTTTAGCTATTATTGTTATCTATGATGCTGCAAATGTGAGGTATTATAGTGGACAAAATATCAAAGTTACGCAACAATTAGTCAAGGATTTACAAGAAAGATATCCTCATGTATTCGAAAGTTCCATCTATAAGACAAAATTAAAACCTGTACTTGGTCATCGTTGGGTTGAAGTTGTTGGTGGTATTATTTGGGGACTATTCGTTGCGTATATCTTCTATCTTGTAAAGTAAGGAAAGAGGCGATAGTAATGAGTGATACAGATTTCTATTCTGAAAGTAGTGCGGATCTAATTGCCCTAGAAACGGATCCAGTTCGTAAGGAGTTGTTACAGCGCATTCAACATACGCTAGACAAGATTCGCCCATATATCCAAGCAGATGGCGGTGATGTCTTCTTAGTGGGATACGCTGATGGCGTTGTTACAGTAACAATGACAGGTGCATGTAATGGATGTATGGTAATGGATTCTACATTAAATGATGGTATTAAAGCCATCCTATTAGATGAAGTACCAGAAGTACACGATGTTCGTTTGCTAGAAACAAATCACTACGATGAATTTAACCCATATTACTAAAATGTAGAAATATTTCTACATTTTTTATTTTATTTTCATGTTTTCTGTCATTTCTATAAAAATTTCA
>CALISH010000123.1 GCA_938041275.1 uncultured Solobacterium sp. | reverse complement strand
ATACTAATCTGGGTAAGAAAGGAGATGTATACAGATTTTGTTTAGCTAGATGAGCCTAATTTGTATATACCATATAAATTATGCACATATCCAAGGTGTCAAAATCATTTAACGAAGAGGTGCCATTTTTATTTAACGATGACATTCAAGATATAATGCCTTTTAAGGTTTCTAGAAGTACGCTATAATCAAATAAACCGTTGATCGGAAATAGTACTACAATATACCGGCATAAGAGAGAAGCATATTTGGTGAGAGTGCTTTGGCAGATGGTGTTGATGGGAATGCCTCCGAGAGGGTCTTCTTGATATGTAGAGAAGAACGTCGCACTAATGTTATCAGTGAAATTCTAAAGAGTGGATACGCATAGCGTCTTTTTAAGAAAGACGCTTTTTTAACAGGAGGAAGAATATGATCAGACTGTATAATACAAAGACTTTACAAATCGAAGATTTTAAACCAATTCATGAGGGACATGTAGACATGTATGTATGTGGACCAACTGTGTATAACTATGCACATATTGGTAATGCACGTCCAATGATTGTGTTTGATGTGTTGAAGCGTTTATTTGAAGCAGAAGGATATAGCGTTACGTATGTATCTAACTTCACAGATGTAGATGACAAGATTATTAAGAAAGCTGCTGAAGAAAATACAACCGAAGCTGTAATCGCACAGCGTTATATTGATGCTTATCAGGAGGTGCGTACTTTACTCAATACAGAGCTTCCGGATATTACACCACGTGTTACAGAAACAATGGATAAGATTATTGATTTCATCGACCAACTTGTAAAGACAGGTCATGCCTATGAAGCAAATGGTGATGTATACTTCTCTGTTGAATCTGTACCTACCTATGGTGAGATATCTCATCAGCACATGGATCAACTAGAGGCTGGTGCACGTATCGAAACAAATGACCAAAAGAAAAATCCATATGACTTTGCGCTATGGAAGAAGACAGATATGGGTATCAAGTGGAATTCTCCATGGGGAGAAGGTCGCCCAGGTTGGCATACGGAATGTGTTGTAATGATCAACGATAATATTGGTGATTGCATTGACATTCACGGTGGTGGTATGGACTTGAAGTTCCCTCACCATGAAAATGAAGCTGCTCAACAGGAAGCTATGCATGGCAATACACTCGCAAATTATTGGGTACATAATGCGATGGTCAATATTGACGGACAAAAGATGTCTAAGTCATTAGGTAATACGATGTGGGCAAAGGATGTTGTGTTATCTTTAGGTACAAATCTAACAAGATGGTTGGTATCCTCTGTACATTATCGTAAGGAATTAAACTTCTCCGATGAGACAATCGAAACTGCTCGCAAGGAGTTAGATAAGGTATTAACACCACTCAAGCAGGCATATATCAAAGCTGCTCTTGCGGATTATGTTATGGGTGATGATTACGATAAGGAATCTTATCGTGCATTCTTAGATTGTCTAGATGATGATATGAATACTCCAAATGCATACGCAGTGATCTTTGAGACAGTGAAAAAATTAAATCAGACACTACGTCAAAGAGAAATTGATTTTGCACAGGTAGCTCTTTACAGCAATGCTGTGGAAAAGATGTTGAATGTATTGGGGATTGTTGTGGATAAACCAGTGATTGGTGAAGCAGAGAAAGAATTATTTGCGAAGTGGAACCAAGCTAAGGCAGATAAAGACTTCGATAGTGCAGATAAATATCGTAATGAATTAGCAGAAAAGGGCTTGTTGTAATGAATCCATTAGAATGTAATGGTAGGACACTAGCGTTTCTTGGGGATGCGGTTTGGTCTCTTGCGGTACGTGACTTCTTAGTTCAAGAAGGACAAGGCAAAGGTAAAATGTTACAAAAACTTAGTATTTCCTATGTCTCTGCAAAATCACAGGCAAGATTCTATTCACTGCTTCATGAAGAAAACTTCTTTACCGAAGAGGAGGAAGCGACGTATCATCGTGGACGCAACGGTAATACAGGTAGTGTTCCAAACAATACAGATGTTGTGACATATCGTATGTCGACAGGATTTGAAGCTATTTTAGGTGCTTTATATCTTGAGAATAATCAAGAAAGAATAAGACAGATTTGGGACAAAGTACGGACACTTTAGGGAGGACTTCTATGGCACAATTTGTGTACGGGAAAAATGTTGTAAAACAGATGTTGATGGATAACTCCAAAGTCAAACAGATCTATATGTCAGTAGACGATAGAGATGTAGAACAGTTGGCTCGCAAACAACGGGTACAACTGAAGAGGGTTGATAAGAAGACATTAACACAGATGACCAAGACAGACCGTCATCAAGGTGTTGTGGCTGAAGTTGATCCATATCGTCTATATAGTGTAGATGAAATCGTACAGAATGTTTCCGAGGATGGTAAGGGTCTTATCATCATGCTTGATGAACTAGAAGACCCACATAACTTGGGAGCGATATTACGTACAGCTGATGCGATTGGTGCTACGGGTGTCATCTTTAAGAAGACAAATGCGGTTGGTTTAACACCTACCGTTGCCAAGGTTAGTGCTGGCGCAATTGATACTGTGAAATGTGCTTCTGTTACCAATCTTTCCAGAACGCTAGAAGACCTTCAGAAAAAAGGTTGGTGGGCTGTTGGTACAGATATGGATGGACAGGACTATCGTTCTGTAAAGTATGATTTCAATACAGTATTGATTATTGGAAATGAAGGTAAGGGTATTTCAAGACTACTACGTGAGAAGTGTGACTTTGTGGTATCACTACCGATGAGAGGAAAGATTGAATCGTTGAATGCGGCAGTTTCTGCTGGTATTCTAATGTATTCTATTTACAACATGCGTTTCCCACTATAGGGGGAGTGTTGTATGGAGAAGGACAATCCGAGTGAACTATTATATATGTGCAGGATGGGTGATGCGCATGCGCAATATCGCTTATTTACCCAATATGAAGGTTTACTCACATCGCTGGTGAATCAAACGATACAGGTGTATCCACCGGTGAAGAACTATAAAGATGATTTATTACAGGAGGCGCGTCTTGGTTTGCTTGTGGCGATACATTGTTATCGGGAAGACAATCAAGCTAGCTTTAAGACCTTCTTATGTATCATCGCAAAAAGAAGAGTTTGGAATGTCCTACGCCAACTTTCAACGATTGGAAGAAATGAAGGCGCAGATGTACTGGCGTTAGATGCGATGATGAATGAGGATGAAACATTCTACGATGTTGTCGAACAACCAAATAAGATGTTTAATCCAGAATATTATTATCAGTATGTTGATGCGTTTAAACAAATGACACAAGGTATCATGTCACTATCTCATCGAGAGGTGGATGTTATGCGCTCTTGGTATGATGGGGATTGTTATGAAGAAGCAGCACGTAATCAGAACTGTACTGTAAAGGCATATGATGGAAGATTACAACGAGTTCGAGCTAAGATTAAAGACTACATCTATCATAATCAATAAGAAAACTTGACAGATAGTGTATGATAATAGAGGAAACTGAAACAGATATAGGAAATGCATGTCAGCGATGAATGTCGATGGCATGCATTTTGTCATTTTATAGAAGATTTGAATATTCGTTCAAATGTGCGGTTATTAAATAATGTTTCAGCGTCATTAGACGAAGGAGGAAAGTATGAAATTCAAAAAGTTAATGACAATTGCGCTTGCGGCATTCATGCTTGCAGGCTGCGCTCCAAAACAACAAAAGAATCAGACAAAATTAAAGATTGTAGCTACAACATTCCCGCAGTATGATTGGATTCGTGAGATTGTTGGAAAAGACAATCCAAATGTAGACCTACAATTATTGATGAAGAATGGTGGGGACTTGCATAGTTATCAACCGACAGCAGGGGATATCGCAAACATCTCTGATGCAAATCTATTTGTATATGTTGGTGGTGAGTCTGATGAATGGGTAGATGATGCATTAAAAGAAAAGACAAACAAGGATATGAAGGTTGTAAATATGATGCAGGCGCTTGGTGATGACATCGATGAAGAAGAGGAAGGCTTAGAAAAAGAAAGCGAAGACCATGACCACGATCATGATGATAAAGATCACGACCATGACCATGAAGAAATTGAATACGATGAACATGTTTGGTTATCACTCAAGCGTGCACAGAAAATCGTAAAAGCAATTACAGATGAATTGGTAGAACTAGATCCGACAAATGCCAAAGAATATCAGGCAAATGCGGAAGCGTACATCACAAAACTTTCTACATTAGATAAGTCTTATCAATCTACAGTCGATACAGTTGAAAATAAGACATGGATCTTCGCAGATCGTATGCCGTTCCACTATTTAGCAAAAGATTATGGCATCACTACATACGCCGCATTCAATGGTTGCTCAACAGAGACAAATGCTAGCTTTGCGACTATCATTAGTCTAGCAAAATACGCAGATGAGTTGGGAATCAAACATATTATGACAATTGAAGGCTCTGATAAGAAACTTGCAAAAGCAGTCATTGAAAACACAACAACTAAGAATCAAGATATACTAACATTGAACTCGCTACAGTCCGTAAGCCAATCCGATATCGATAAGGGCTTAACATACTATGGCGCAATGGAAGAGAATTTAAAGGTACTAGCACAAAGCTTTAACACGGAGGTTAAATAAGATGACACATTTGATTACATGTAAAAATCTATCCGTTGGACATGAACGCAATAAAGTTGCGGGACCTTTTAGCTTGGAAATCAACAGTGGGGATTATTTATGTGTAATCGGAGAGAATGGATCTGGTAAATCCACATTCATGAAAACTATCTTAGGTTTGATCACTCCTATTGAAGGAAGTATTGAACATGATGATTCCTTCAACGCAAAAGAAATTGGTTACCTTGCACAACAGACACAAGTTCAAAAAGATTTCCCATCTTCAGTTGAAGAAGTTGTTTTATCCGGCTTTGTTAGTCATCTTGGTCGTCGCTGGTTCTATAACAAGAAAGAAAAAGAACTCGCGAAGGAGTACATGGCAAAGGCTGGCGTCGATAAACTTGCGAAACATTGTTATCGTGATTTATCCGGCGGGCAACAACAGCGTACATTACTCGCAAGAGCACTCTGCGCTGCAGATAAGATGATTCTATTAGATGAACCTGCGGCAGGACTTGATCCAGAAGCGATGCAGTATATGTATGATTTAATTTCTAAACTAAACAAAGAAGGCATGACAATCGTGATGATTACACATGATGTGCCTGCAGTTGTGCAGTATGCAAATCGCATCGTTCGCTTTGTGGATGGAACAGTGAAAGAAGTCTCCACAGATGAATATCGAAAGGCGGTGGAGAAATGCTAACTGAATTATTACGCTATCTAGAATATCCCTTCGTAAGATATGCCATCGTTGCGGCGATGTTAATATCCCTATGCTCTGCACTTGTCGGAGTTATCCTTGTATTAAAGAGATATTCTTATATTGGGGATGGCTTATCACACGTTGCCTTTGGCGCAATGTCAATTGCACTTGTGCTTGGGATGATTCAACAGAAGATGTATCTTGTCTTCCCGATTACAACCGTAGCAGCTATCTTAATTCTCAAATCAGGACAAAATAAAAGAGTTCAGGGAGATGCGATAGTCGGAATGGTTTCTACTGGTGCACTCGCACTTGGCTATCTCTTGATGAATCTATTTCCACCGACTGCCAATATCAGTGGAGATGTATGTAGTACACTCTTTGGTTCTACATCAATCCTTACACTCTCCAAAGCAGAGGTTTGGTTATGTGTCATCGCATCAATTATCGTTCTAATTATATTTGTGATGTTATATCCAAAGATCTTTGCGGTAACATTTGATGAAAACTTCTCCAAGGCAACTGGTCTAAAAGCAGATCAGATTAATTTAATTTTGGCAGTTATCATTGCGGTTATCGTTGTGCTAGCGATGAATCTTGTGGGTTCCTTGTTAATATCAGCACTCGTAATCTTCCCTGCATTATCAGTAATGCAGCTGTTTAAGAGTTTTAAAGCTGTATTGATCGGTGCGGCGATTCTATCAGAAATTTGTACAGTTACTGGTATGCTTGTGGCGATACTTTGCAGTACACCTGTAGGTGCTACGATTGTAACGGTTGATATTATTGCGTTTATTATCTGTTGGTTGATTCGTACAATGAAAGCGTAAGTAGTAATGAAATATATCAAGAAGTTTATCTTAATCTTTCTAAGTGTAGGAATTGTTACATTAGCTTTTCTATATACACACCAACCAAACGCGGTAAAACCAGAGCAGAGTAAAGAGACCGAAGTGGATTATGACTTATCTAAGCTCAGTGGAAATGTTGTGTATTCGCAAGTATATGCGATGATGACAAATCCAGAAGAGTATGTGGATAAAACATTTAAAATCTCTGGTGTCTTTGCGCTAGGAAAAGATAAAGATGGTAATACGATGTATGGTTGTATTATCAAAGATGCGTTGGGTTGTTGCCAACAGGGTATTCAATTCCAATGGGAAGGAAATCATAAGTATCCAGATGATTATCCGGATCTTGGAACAGAGATTACAGTTGTAGGAACCTTTAGTTACCAAAAGGATGGAAACATCGTTTCCTTATTATTAAAGAATGCAGAAATGAAGGTGGGTTCATAGCCCACCTTTTTGTGTGAAGATATTATTTTATTTGATTTATCATTTCTTGATAAATATTATACAGTTCCTGTTTTTGATTTTCGGATAGTTGGTCATTTTTGTGAATGTCGTAATCATCTACTAAAGATACGTGATAGGCTAGCATTTTTCCATTCTTTACGGCAATTACATCAGGAACAAACATACCTTTTTTACCATTGTCATCTTCTTGGAAACTGTCTGAAATATACTTTGAAAGATTTGCGTAGTTTTCTTCTCTTTCTCTCTTTGTTTCTCCCATACCTTTGTTTGCGTCAATATAATAAATCGAAATGTTATTATCTTTTGCGACGTCATTCAAAATAGGTACAGCGCGTTCACACCATGGGCAGCCAACTTTACCATAGTATAGAATTCCTGAATATCCTTCTGTAAAAAACTTGATTGAACTTTCAAATGTGATTTCCTTAAATGCAGGATTGTCATCCGTCAAAAATGAATACTCTTTTATATCGGAATCTTTTTGATCAACATATTCTAAGTTGAATATCTCTTTAGTATTAGAGATTTGACTTTCTGGTGTAGGTTTACAGCCAAGTAATAGTGTAGATGATACTAGAAGATAAAATAACTTTTTGAGTTTACGCATAATACCTCCATGATTTAATTATTCAAAAGCAATCAGAAATATTAATGTAGTTTGATATGAACTGTTTTGAATATGATATATCCAATCATAATTCCGATTGTATTGATCAAAATGACTACAACATCAAAGATTCCTCGATGACTAACGAATTGTAATAATTCAATAGAAGTTATCAGTAATAAGGATAGAAGTAGTACAGAACTAATCTTTAAATGTTTGAGCCAGTATCCGATAGGAATAAATAAGATCAAATTTAATATAGTTTGAGAAAGATTTGTTGTTTCAAAATTAAAGAGTTCAAGAATATTTAGGTTAATGTTGTTGTCATGATAGACTCTGAAAAATAGTAATAAAATCATCACAAGAAAATAAATTACCCAGAGTAGTCGCAATACAAATGTTGGAATACGATGATATGGATTCAATAATAAATAGCTACTGCCATAAAATATGAGAGTTTGACCAAATAAAATCAAAAGATATAAAGGGGCCTGAATTGCATATAGTCCTTGGAAGTGAAAATTTAAAAAT
>CALISH010000122.1 GCA_938041275.1 uncultured Solobacterium sp. | reverse complement strand
TAGTAAGAACCGGGTAGATTATCTGTCAAAGGCATGTGATATTTTGTTAAGCTACAAGTCCCCCCGCACAATCTGTGGGTATGTCAAAAATATCGGTCGTGATGGTCAATACAGAAAGATATTAACCCTCAGCGATTTAAAATCGGCTGACGTTGATATGTTCACTACTGTTTTCATTGGTAACCAATCAACTAAAGTAATTTCAAACCACATGGTTACGCCAAGGGGGTATATCATTGACTGACATTATTTTATTTGGTGGCACTGCTGAAGGACGCAGGCTAGCGGATTTCCTCGCTGATGAACACATTGATTCAATCATATGCGTTGTATCAGAGTATGGTCGTTCCCTACTCCCTATATGCGAGAATATATGCATACGGTGCGGAAAACTACCTAAGGAAGAGATGTTTGATTTGTTCATCAAGGAAAGACCTAAGCTGGTAATAGATGCAACCCACCCTTATGCATCTCATATCAGTGGTACTATCACTGATGTTTGTAAAGAATTAAGTATCAATCAGCTGCCTGTACATAGAGCAGCGGTACTGCCAAGCTCGATTACTAACGCTGATGATATAACTTCATTTGATACGATTGATGAGATGATTGATTATATTGATGAATTATCAATCCCAATCTTAGTATCTGTAGATGGTATTAAAGAAGTTCATGATAAGCATAGATGTAATAGCTTTGATAAAGTTATTGAGAATATGAAAAAGCTTATCGATAGAGACTTAGGGTATCTTATTGAAGCACGTATGACAGTTGCTCCAGATACTGCTAAGTATATGTATGAATCAGTTAAGATGCTAGTTGACTTAGGTATTAATAATATCGCTAATGTACCAGCATCTGACTTAGATTGGGACGCTCAATCTATTCAAGATTACAAAGATAATTACGAAAAGATTCTTGATATGTATATAGATATCTTGAATGATGAAACCAATAAACGTAATATCTCTCTATATAAAGTTGACCAAGCATTAAATCTAGCATTAGAACCCATCAAGGAAGACACTTCTATGTGTAACATTGGTAATCCTAGATGGGTTATTGTGGACTGGAAAGGCGATATCTGGCCTTGTCCTGATTATCCGACTACAGATAATGTAGATTTGATTGCTGGTAAGATTGGCAACTTCTATACTGGTGTAGATAAAACCAAGGTTGATCCTAAGCCTATGGTTGCTACATATGAATTAGAACGTTGCAATGGTTGTAAAGCTATCTCTATCTGTAAATCTGGTTGTCCATATGAAAACTATACTAAGAATGGTAAGTTTAATGAGCCAACTATTGGCTACTGTACTTTGCAGAAAGCATTCGTTGAAATAGTTAAGTCGTATCAAGATAAACTATTAGACGCTACAAATATTAGATCAAGACAACTAAACGTCTTAATTGAAAATCTTAAAGTCAAGAAATACTATGATGAGAAAGTTAAGACTATTAGTATTACAGATAGAGAGTTTGGTATACGATTGAATCATTTCGTAGAGAAATATGAGAATCTAAATACCAAAGGAAATGTATTACCTAGTTTTGATACATATTTTAAACATGAACTGATGACTGTTAATGCTATTATAGCAGCATTAGTTGGTAAAAAAGTTGAGTTTGTGGAGGATTAATTTTACATGCCAACACAAGTAAAAAGAGGGAATACTGTTGAATACAGTATTCCCGATAAAATAGACAGAACCAAAGATAATATAGTAGCTAAAGCCCCATTAGTTGCTATAGCTAGTGCAATAGCAGTTAATCTTAAAGAAGCTAAAGCACTAGAACGTGTACGGTCTGGATTTGGTTCTCCGGAGAATCGTATACAACGTGTAGTTAGTATTGGTGATGAAGTGCAACGATTTAGTGATAGTATCGTTATAGATGAATCACTTAAAGCATCCAGTATGAATATGCTATTAGGTATGGCCTCTGAATTGATCAATAGTACAGTTGGTATTAGTGAATCAATGGAAGGATATACTGTAGTAAAATATACTACACCTGGTAGATTTACTTGGAATGCTCCTAATGGAACTAAGACAGTACTACTAGGCTTATGTGGTGGTGGTGGATCCATGGGTGCTAGTGGTGAATCTACAAGTTTTAATGAAGCTATCGTTAAAGGTGGTAATAATATCTTTATTGATAACTTGCTAGCTGGTGTAACTGGATACCAAGTATCTTTATTTGAAAGTAGATTTGGGTATTATGGTAGACCAGAATCCTCTACTGATTGGTATACTAATCGTAGCGGTATGCACTTTGGTAAACAGAACTCAGGATTACCTGGTGATTTTATGACTACGGTTTTAAACGTTAAAGGTGGTTCAGCACAATCCATCGTAGTTGGTGGGCCAGGTGCACCAAGATGGTATGGTGACGCCAATAGAAAATCCACTCAAGGGTTTGTATACTTAGCATATAAGACTGATGGTGATGATGAGCCATATGGCTTAGATAAAGTATATACAGTACCTGGTACTTATGAATATACTGTACCTGCAGGGGTACGTAAAATATCTGTAGTCTTAATTGGTGGTGGAGCATTTACTATTAGTGGTACTGTCGAAAATAAAGTCGAAATTTATGAATATATGGGGCGTTATATCAAACAGGGAGACTTTAGAAATTTCCCAGCTCAAAGTTATAAGCATCTAGATAGGGTTCTTGATGAATTAAACTATACTGGTCCATTTACTAGATATGATAATACTCGTCAAGGTAGTTGGCCACAAACTGGATATAAAGCACCATACCATTACCAAGTGGTAGGATTTATTCCTGCACATTTACCTGGTGCTAATGGTGAACCATCTAGATTTGGTGATATAGTAGCTAATGGTGGTAATCGAGATAATATCTCTTATACAACAGATACTGGTTGGAATCTTAACTTTGATGCACAAACAGGACCAACTGGACGTGGTATGTTTAAAGACAGTATAAACCAAAAAGTTGGTGGTCCTGGTGAGTATAAGCGTGTCGTATTAGATGTATATCCTGGTCAAAAGTTTAATGTATACGTTGGTAATGGTGCAAAATATGAATCAAATGGTTCTTTTAAAGCCAGTGATGGTGCTGTCGGTATTATGAATAGTGATTACCGTGAGACTTCGAGTGGTTTATTTAGAGCTATGGCTCCTGGTGACTTATACACTGGCGCTACATTGAATCTTATGATTAGTAACTTACATGTTTTGAATAAAGCATTCAATGACCTAGAAGATAAGTACTGGGAAAATGACTTATGTAAAACATCTTGCCAAGTCTCTTGTCAAGCATCTTGTCAAATTGCATGTCAAAACTGTCAGTATGATACTTGCCACAATCAAAATTGTGGGGGGTGGTCGTAATGAAGATATTTATGACCGATGAACTATATGATTATATTAAAACTCGCCCAGATTTTAATGAATTCCAAACAGCTTATGATAAACTTACTTATGGTGAAACTATTAGAGAAGAACTAGAAGCACAATATAATTCTACCACTACAGGAGAATTAGCTGAATATCTTAATAAAGTTAAATCCGAAGTGTCTGATAGACCAGATTTAGTTAGATATATAAACTATACATCTGATGTATCAGTGCAAACGCTAATGACAGTGATTAATGATACTAGTTTACCTAAAAAAGATAAGATGTATGCCTTACTAAGACTATTCACTTATAGTTATGCTGATGGTATTCATTTTGAATATGTAGTTGATTTTGTGACTATGTATAATGCTATGAGTGCTGAAGAATTAGCTACATTACCTAGCTATATTCATGTAAACTATATTGAGTTGAATGGCTATTATCTATATAAGACTATGCAAGATAATCATGAGACTTTTGATACAACTGCTTATGATAAATTAGTAGAGCATTATAAGACAGTCAGAGAGAAAGTCAAACCATACTATAATGATATTGGTGTAATAGATAATATATGGCTTGAAGTCCAAGCTTATTTTATTAGACTATTACATAATGACTTAACCAATACCGCTATAGATATTGTACTAGAACGTATTAACTTAAATCATGAAGCATTGACTAATAAATATAAGTATGTATCTTTAGGGGTTATGTGGCTATATGAAATGTATATGGAAACTAGTTTTAATGCTAATAATTACCATGGATTTATACTATGGGCATTTAAGCTATTTAGATATATAGATAATGCATTAGCTGACCATGATAATCTATTTGATGGGTTACGATTCTATGATAAGGTTAATATTATAGCATTTGCTATTATAGTTAGACGTCTTCTTAATATTAAAGAAGTCTTCGTTTCTATAGTTCAATTACGTCTATTCAACTTAGATTTTGCCGATGAATTATTCTTATCTGGCGAGGGCGTGACCAATGTAAATCTTACGTCTAAACCATCTAGAGATGCTATGTTGTCTTTTAAGAATTACGTAGACGTATGGTTCAATAATAATAAACCAAAACTTCTTCAGCTTAGAGATGACTCTGCAACTATGGAAGACTTCCGTGCTATTATTCGTGATTACTTACATTCAGTCTAGGAGGTGATAGTTAATTATGGCAGATATAGAATTTAATATGAATAACCGCTATAGATGGACTATCCCTGATATCCCATATGTAGTGAAGAACGATGGTAAAACCACAACTGAAATACCTAATAACGTAGATATAGCTTTTGATAGACACTTTGTAGACACCACTGTACGTGGGTTAGTAGAATCATATCAAACTTGTGTAGCTATATATGCTGAAATGAAACAGTTATCTTATAATCCACCAACTGATGATAAGGGTAGAAACTATTGGGAAACTAATACTCCTAAGTATCAACAAAATCAAGAAATCAATTTAGATAAAGATCATTCTAATAAGATGAACTTTAATAACCCATCAACTGGTGGTAAATTACACCCATCACGTATTGTAGATTTGAATAATCTATTATCTAGTACATATGTAGATGGTAATACATTAGAGAATATATTAGACTTCTATAATGTATATCATCCAA
>CALISH010000121.1 GCA_938041275.1 uncultured Solobacterium sp. | reverse complement strand
ATGTAAACTTGATATTAATTGGGAGTTAATTCAGGATGAAGTACTTGAAGCCGATAAACTTGGTACTCGATTTTCACTAAATGCTCAAGGCGATGGTGCTGTAGCTAAAGCTGTAGATATTTTTAGTCAATGCGAAAAAAATGCTAATGGTAAACTAATAAATCGCCATGCTATAACGGAAGCAGAATTTAGTGATCCAGTTGATTTAAAACGTATGGCAGAACTTGGTATTATTTGCGAATATTATCCTCAAATTCAATCAATCACTAGTTACAATGATAAAGTCGGAATGATTAAAAAACAGATTGGCTTAGAGCGTGGAAAAAATTATTGGAATCGGCGTAAGATGAACGATTATGGTGTCCCACTATGCTGTGGGACTGACCTCCCACTTGTTATCGATCATATACCTGAATCTATTTATTACTCTGTCACAGGTCTATTTCCTGAAGGTGGTATTCCATTCAACCAGGCTAATTGTTTAACCCCATATGAAGTATTGGAAAGTTGGACATTCGGTGGTGCATATGACTTCTGTCGTGAAGATGATTTGGGATCAATTACAGTTGGGAAACTTGCAGACTTTGCAGTTATTGATGGTGATATTCTGCATATGAACCCAAGAGACTGTCGTTCGTTAGATGTATATATGACAATCATTAATGGTAAAATTGTATATCAAAAATAAAGAGCAAATACGCAAAAAAATCACACCTCATAAGAAGTGTGATTTTTAGATTGCTTAGGTTAATTACTTAACGTTAGCGAAGTACTTGATTGTACGAACCATCTGAGAAGTATAAGAGTTCTCATTGTCATACCAAGAAACTGTCTGTACCTGGTATGTGTCGTCATCAATCTTAGCTACCATTGTCTGTGTAGCGTCGAAGATAGAACCATGTGTTTCATCAACGATGTCAGAAGAAACGATTTCTTCTTCATTGTAGCCGAAGCTTTCAGAAGCAGCAGCCTTCATTGCAGCGTTGATAGAATCAACAGTTACATCCTTACCCTTAACTACAGAGATCAAGAGTGTTGTTGAACCTGTAGGAACAGGAACACGCTGAGCAGCACCGATTAACTTACCATTTAACTCAGGAATTACAAGACCGATAGCCTTAGCAGCACCTGTTGAGTTAGGAACGATATTGCAAGCACCAGCACGGGAACGACGTAAGTCACCCTTACGCTGTGGTCCATCCAAAATCATCTGATCACCTGTGTAAGCATGAACTGTTGTCATGATACCAGATTGGATTGGATATAAATCATTTAATGCCTTAGCCATTGGAGCTAAGCAGTTTGTTGTACATGAAGCAGCAGAGATAATCTTGTCTTCAGCTGTTACAACATGTTCGTTTACACCGTAAACTACTGTTGGTAAGTCGTTTCCTGCAGGAGCAGAGATAACAACCTTCTTAGCACCAGCCTTGATGTGTGCTTCAGACTTAGCTTTGCTTGTGTAGAAGCCTGTGCATTCTAGAACTACATCGATGTCTAATTGACCCCAAGGTAGGTTGCTAGCATCAGCTTCCTTATAAATTGTAATTTCCTTACCATCTACAGTGATTGTTCCCTTTTCATCATCTGCAGAGATTTCATGATCCCACTTACCGTGTGTTGTATCATGCTTTAATAAGTAAGCTAGCATGTGAGGTGTTGTTAAGTCGTTGATTGCAACAACTTCGTAACCTTCAGCTACAAACATTTGTCTAAAAGCTAGACGGCCAATACGGCCAAAACCGTTAATAGCAACTCTTACATCTGTCATATTGTCTTTCAAAGACCTCCTTTTGTTGCACTTATATTATATGTTTTTATATGTTTTCGGTCAATTAAGAGCATTTGAATGTAAGCGCTAACGTGATGAATTTCACTAAAAATTCTTCTAACTTTTTATATAAATTAGCATCATGTGAATTTAACGACTTTTTATACTTATTTTTAATGGTCCTTTAATAACTTTTCAAGAATCTCTTGAATATCCGATGTGCTATCCGCAATTGTTTCTTGGTTTTCGTAAGCGATAAGTCCCATAAGTTTATAGCCATACCAATCGTTACTAGTCAGATAAAAATTCAGTGCTTTAGCTCCCTCGTCAGATAACTTCTGTACCGTTACGATTCTCCCCCCTATGGTGTACTCTTCTCTTTCCGAATCGACAGGATGTAAATTTGTAAATTGATGCGGTAAATTTTCCTTCGTGACATACAATCGAAAGGTATATCCCTTCTTATTGCGATATGAATTTACAATATATTCAAAATATTTACCAATATACTGCTTATGTGCAAAATAATTTCTTTGAACATAGATGTTTATAATTTGTAGGTTCTCTATCCCACAATCCCAAGGAGGAACCCCTGTTTTACAACCAATGACATCACTATAGTCAAATTTTAAATGAAACTCTTCTAGTTTTGTTACTTTGATTTCTTTGATTGTATCTTGATCTGTAGAATTAATAATTTGTTCCCTAAAGTATTCTGGATATTGTGGTAATCTCAATAACGCCCCACGTGCCAAAGCTCTTACAACTATAACGGATAAGATTATGATTGCAATAATCAAAAATGGATTTCGATCTCTTCTCATAACAATCACCTCAATGATATAAATTTCTGTTTTTATTTATTATATAGCACAGAAAAAGAAGGATATACACCCTTCTTATGCAAATTCATTTAGATTAAGTGGTTTGATACTTGTCGCAAACGCTTGTTCAACCGTAGAGATATCTCTACCTACAAGTTTTGAGAATAGCTTTGCGTCATTGAGTCTTGCCATTGTAGAACCATATGTCTCAACCTTTGTCTCTGGGAATACGAGCGTTAAATCTTCTGCTTCTGATACATGTAATTCCACAACATCCTTTTCAAATAGCGCTGCGTTACATAGTTTCATAAGGGCAGTAGAATCAAGGTAGATGAGTTCTTCAATTTCTAAAACATCTCCCTTTGGCAACATCGTCGCATATCCTCTGATTTGGTCTTTGCCATTGTAGTAGGCTACAATCTTGCCACCTTGTGCGTTGATTTCTTTCTTATACTTTACAAAGTATTCTAGGTCTCTTGCATAGTAACCATTGAATCGACGGATAAATGCAGAGTAAACCTTTAGTAAATCAATCGCTGTTGGTTCATAGGAACATCCAAAGTTTGTACTACGCTTTACATCATCGCGTGTTAAGCGATAGGTTGAGCGATTGTAGATATTGCGGAACCCATATGGTTCATATAGTTTCTGATCATATGCCTGAATGAGCGTAATCAGTTCAGTATGCTCGCATGCGTCTAATACAATTTCCATCAAACGCTTCATATATCCACGCTTGCGATATGCAGGTAATGTGCAAACACCTAGAATCATGCTAGTACGTAAAACTTTATCATTAAACATCATCGCATGTGGAGCGCGAATGACTGCCGAGACAACATGCCCCTCTTCTACGTATACAAAGCAATTTTCTGGCACAAATAGATTCTTAAAATAATAATCAATGTAACCTTCATCCTCTTGTGGAAAACATACTTTCCAAAGATTCTTTACTTCGGTAGCTTGTTCTTTCGTTGCTTTTGTAATCATGATTCAACACCTTTCTTAATACGATACTTCTCAATAATATTGACTGGGTGATAGGACAGTTTCGCAGCTCTTAGATTCTCACGACCTGTATCATCTTCACGATTCACGAGTTCAATGCCAGGAAATTCATGACTTAACATCTCTTTCATGATGCACTGATAAAGACCTCTTACATCTCCATCTGCCTTTTCGATATTCTCTTGGCACATACGGTCCGACAACATTGATCCAATCGCAAAGGCACATACCTTTCCATCGATTCGAATCAAACCACCCTTACAAGGTAATTCATCATACAAGTCTAAGATGCGGAATGTACCGATTCTCTCACTCTGTAAGAAATCATCTGGATCTTCTGATTTCCAATCCTTCAAATATCCAATACAATCATCGATATTGGTCTCATCAAGAGTTTCATATGACCATCTACCCTCAAAGTCTTTATAGAACGCATTCAAATGATTGCGCTTTTTTTGCATTTTCTTACCAGCATAGGTACGTAAACGTTCTCCATCATAGACATAATCGTCTGCCCAACTTTCATGGATAGCTGTATATTCTGGATATAGTTTAACGACTTCGTCTACCATCTCTTTTGTAAAACAGCTGAGTGTAAAGTCGTGTCCATAGTGGTCAAAGATTTCTTTACCCTTTTTTATCGCTTCAGCGATATATTGTTTTTCACATAGTGGCATATACATGAAGAAACATCCTTCATGTATGCCCAACAACAACAAATACTCTTCTCTTTTATAGTAAAACAGCGGATATGTCTGTAACCACATAATCATATTAATAATATTGTGATTTGATTCTTCATATTTACAACGCTGTAAATATTCTTGAACCATAGGCCAATCCATCACTTGTAAAGTTGTAAAATCATTTTCTAATATTTCAGTGGTTACGTTTTCCATAGTCTTATTCTCCGTCTGTATGTTCCTCATATTCGACATCAATGATATCACTTTGATTTTTCTTAGGGCTTGAATATGACTGATAGAAAGTACGATCAATATCCAATTCTTCTGCTGCAGCGTTTTCCATCTGCTTATTTAATCTTCTGGCTTGTATCAACCCATAAATCACAAATCCTACAATTGGTAATAGTAATAATAGGATGAGCCACCATAGGTAGCGAAATATCAACATCACGATAACCAAGAATACAATTGTGGATACCGCCGTCTGTAGTTGTGTTCTATTCATCTTGTTTTACCTCTTTCATCGCTAGTTCATGAATCTTCACAAAGCGATGTTTCATGCCTGACTTCGAAACAATTTCTCCTGTCTGACGTTCATAGATACTACACAGCTCCATTAAGGAAGCTTCTGGGTTTGTCTTACGGAGTGTGATGATATCTTGTAGTTTACGGTCTAATGTTTCTATCTTCTGATTTTCTTCTAAGATACGAATATCATCAAGTTGTCCACTCGCAGCCGCAACCGCTTTTACTTCATTGGCTAAGTCCATATTATTCATGCGTTGCAAAGAGTTACTAAAGTCTCTTGAAATACGAATATTTTCAAACTTCAAGACTGCTTGGTCAGCTTCAATCAAACGCAAGAAATCCGCAATTTTTTCAGCTGACTTCACATACAGAATTACTTTCTTTCGACGTGTTGTAATCTTTGCATGAATGTTAAATCGCTCCAACAGGGATACCATAAATAATGCATGTTCTTCACTGGTAGCTGTAATCTCCAAGTGATAGGATGATTTTTCTGGTGAGTTGATAGAGCCACCTGCCATAAACGCTCCTGCTAAATAGGCACGTGCATTATTGTTGGTCTGTACGATTTTCGCAAGTGGCTTATCTAATAAACCACGCGTACTATAAATTCCTAAATCTTCTAGAATCTTTGGGGCCGCACTCATAATACGCATACCGTAAATACGATTCTTACGAAGATTCATCTTTCTTTTTACAAACAAACTAATTTCTACGCCATATCGTTCTTTCACTAAACGATAAATTGTACGTGAAACAGCCGCATTTTCTAAACTCACTAATAAAGTCATGCCGCGATTGGATAAGGAAAGTGATGATGTCATTTGAATGAGTGCAGATAGTTCAGCACGTATATCATTACCCTCCATAATCTTTTGGGCTACTTCTTGTTTTACCTCTGCCGCAAATGACATTACTTCACCTCCAGCAATTCTTGAATCACTGCCTTGATTTTTTCTGGATCATGGTGAATAAATCCATTACGGAAGCTGAGTAATTCTTTTGTTACTACCTGATAAGGATGGTCTTGCTTCAAAAGATTGACCTTTGTACTTCCATTTACCGAATAACGTTCTAATATCTTCTCTGGTATCTCATCACATGCCACAATCACTTTATCAACAGGCGCATGGTGATATAATAATGCGTCTACATGGTCTTCTACTGAATACCCATCTGTTTCACCAGGTTGTGTCATCGCATTACAGAAATAAACTAACTCTGCCTTTGTACTACATAACGCTTCTTGAATTTCTGGAATGATAACATTCGGCAAAATACTTGTATAAACAGAACCGATGCCATAGATAACTAGGTCTGCATTTTGTATCGCTTCAACCGCTTCTTTACATGCATGTACTTCATCCTGATAGAACACACGTGTAATGTGGTGATTATGATTTGGAATATTCGCTTCTCCACGCACAATAACGCCATCTTCCATACGTGCATACAAAGTGATTACATCCGTACTTGCAGGGATGATATTGCCCTTTACGTTTAAGATGTGACTCACTTCCTGAATGGCTGTCATAAAAGAACCTGTCTGTTGTGTAAGTGCAGTTAGGATAAGATTCCCTAGATTGTGGCCAAGAATATCATCTTCTTTTCCATCCGGATCATCAAAGCGATAATCCATGAGGGAACTTAACATATTTTCACTTTCTGCCATACTGATCATGACATTTCGAATATCACCCATCGCTGGAATATGAAAGTTCTTACGTAGACGTCCCGTACTACCGCCATCATCAGCGACCGTAACAATTGCGTTTAAATCAATATTTGAAATGGTCTTAACACCACGACAGATTAATGACTGTCCATGTCCACCACCAATGATTACAACTTTATGCTTCTTCATGCGTTAGCCATTCCTTCTGATCACGGTGATCTAAATAACAGTTATATCTTTCCTTGTATACATCATATAAGTAGTTTGCGATCGTAACAGAACGGTGTTGCCCACCTGTACATCCAATCGCAACAGTAAAATGATTCTTACCTTCCTTTGTATACTGTTCAAATGCATAATCTGTAAATGCTAATAAACGCTGAATAAATTCCTGTGTCTCTGGTTTATCCATGACATAGTCATATACTTCTTTATCATTTCCTGATAAATAACGAAGCTTCTCATCCCAGAATGGATTTGGTAAAAAACGTACATCAATCATCAAGTCTGCGTCGAGTGGTACACCATACTTATATCCAAAGGAAATAAATGAAATAGAGAATGATGGTATCTGCTTCTTGGCAAAATATGATTCTAGCTTTTTCTTAAACTCCTTTTCAGATGAGAAGGATGTATCGATTGTAATCACATTATTATCAAGATTCTGTTTGAATCTATGTCTTTCTTCTGTGATAGCTTCTTCAAGGGTATTTGCGGTATTGCTTAATAATAATGGGTGAATACGCCTTGTACTCTTATATCGATTTAATAGTACGCTATCACTAGCATCGATAAAAAGTACGCTAACGGACGCATTAATACCATTCAACTTACGAGAGAAAATTGGAAAGTCTTCTGCCGATGTACTTAACGCAATATAACTATATCTTGGGTCAGTTGAGGCCTCTATCATATCCACGAACTGATCTACGAGCACAACTGGATAGTTATCAATAATGTGATATCCCATATCCTCTAAAATACGCGTTGCTGTACTCTTGCCAGCACCACTCATTCCACTTACAAGTATGATTCTCTTACTAACTTCCATATCCAATTACCTCGTTTCTATTTTATCATCCGAGTTTCACCATCACAATTTTGTGAAGGTCATCGCCGTTCTTCTCATTCTATACCATTCTTATTATACTATTTATAATAGTAACGTTAATAGGAGAGTTATATATGAACACACCAATTGTTAGTATTATTGTCCCTGTATATAATGCCGCAAAACCACTCGATGGAGATAAAACCGTATTACATCGCTGTATCGATAGTATTTTGAATCAAGAATATCGTGACTATGAACTGATTGTCGTAGATGATGGAAGTAAGGATGAATCCGGAAAGATTCTCGATGAATACGCCGCAAAAGATGAACACATCAAAGTCATCCATAAAGAAAACTCAGGTGTATCAAATACCCGTAATCTCGCAATACAAAATGCACGCGGAAAATATATACAATTCCTCGATGCGGATGACTGGATTACAACTGACGCCACTAAATCACTTGTCCGTACAATGGAAGAGTCGAAAGCCGATCTAGTTATCGCAGACTTCTATCGTGTCGTAGGAGAAAACACATCCCACAAAGGAAGAATCGACTCTGACAAAGTCCTTACAAGAGATGAATTTGCGGACTACATGATTCAAAATCCAGCGGATTATTATTACGGTGTACTTTGGAATAAGCTATATAAGAAATCCATCATTGATGCCTATCATCTCAAGATGGATGCTAGCCTTTCTTGGTCAGAGGATTTTATCTTCAACCTTGAATATCTACTCCACGTAAAACATGTCGCTCCATTACAGTTACCAATCTATTATTATGTAAAAACAGAAGGTTCTCTTGTGTCCCAAAGTCGCTTCGATATTCGTAACATCGTAGACATGAAACTTTCTGTTATCAAATACTATGATAACTTTTATAAATCCATCTACGATGAGAAAGAATATACTCGCAAACGCCCAGAAATTATGAGCTTCTTAGTAGGCTTTGCGACAGATGACTCTGCAATCTCCTTCTCTACAAAAAAACTTGGAGAAGAAATCGTTCCAGTCGCAAAACTAAGTGATCATAAACAAGATGCGATACTACATAACTACTACACAACAAAACTCTTAGAGCGTCTATTACAACGTATCTCAACGGAAACAGGCTTAAGTTCTAATGAACTCATTGTCATTCATTATCTATATTGTTTCCCGCATTCAAACGTTACAAAAGATATGTCCCTATTTACAGATGTTAACCAGTTACTATTGGTGCCATTATTAGAAAAACTTGTATTTAATGAATATGTCACAAGGGAAAAGTCTAGTGATTTTGAAACATACTACTCTCTGAGCCAAAAAGCAGAGTCTATCACAAAGCAACTCAATCAGCTAACGCAGGATTTCGATTCTATTCGCTTTGCAGGAATTGATTCTTCCACAAAAGAATTACTACAAACGACAGAAGATACAATCTACGAAAATATTCGTAAGAAATTGTTATAAAGATACTTTTTAATTCATCACTTGCTATTCGTTATTATATCAATATGGTAAAAGTAAACATTTATTCTAATAAAAGCTTGTAAGTCGAAAAAATCTTCTCTTATTTATCTATTAATAATTATAATTTAAGTAACTTTTATTTATTTGCTCCGAAGGAGAATTTCAAATGATTAAAATTAAGGATGTAACATATTCATATAACGGAACTCCCGTTATTACTAAGCTATCATTCTCTTTCTTATCCAGCAACATTTATACAATTATTGGTGAAAATGGGTCCGGAAAAACAACGTTACTGCGCTTAATTCTAGGTCTTTTAAAACCCGAAAGAGGAAGCATTCAATTTGAGAAAAAAGCAATCATTTCATATTTGCCAGATCATAATGGATTATACGAAGATTTATCCATTACGGATAATATTAGATTTCGACTTGCTTTATATAAACAAAGTTTTAGTACTGTTCAAAATGAATATTATTCTTTATTAAATAAATATCATCTCTATGATAAAAGGGATGAACCTATCTCTTCTTTATCATTAGGTATGAAAAAGAAAGCCGCAATTATCGCTACAACTCTTGTTCACGCAAATGTATACATTTTTGATGAACCAACAGGTGGTATTGATCACGATGCAAAAATCGAAATAATATCTTTATTTAAAGAGATTGATCTAAAACAGAAATGTATTCTGATTGTTACGCATGATGAGGAACTACTATCTGAAGTACCTTCAATTCTTTTAAAAATGCAAGAAGGAAGGTTGATGGAATGAAAACATTGCATATCTTCTTGGAAAAAGAATTAAAAGAAATAATAAAACATAAACGCATCTTCTCGCTTGTGCCAATTCTGATATTATTTCTCCCCTTATTAAACCAATATATCCCGCATTCTTTTATAACAGGTATCTCTCCATCTATTTTTTTACCATATAGCTATTTATTAATTGGTGCATATTCTACTGAATTCATATTTGAGATGATGAATAATGAATATAGACAGAAAACGATTGAAATTATTTGGGCAAGTAAAATTTCGCCAACTGTATTCCTTTTCTCTAAAATGATAATACCTGTATTTATTGGTGTGCTATTATTTTTTTCGAGTATTCTTTTGAATAATATCCTGTTTTCTATTTTTAACCAAGGCTCCTACTATATACCATTCAATTTATGGTATATAGTCTTTGGGATATTAACTGTTGTATTAACGAACATTTCTACACTTACAATATATTTAAAATTTAATCAAATCATTACAAGAGAAGTTTATACTCTTACAGCGTTCATAACAGGATTGATTGTTCTTTTAATATATCTCTTGGGATATACATTTGGCATGTTTCTAGCCGTGCTAATTTACCTATGCACTATTACAATACTCTTTCTTTACACAATTGTATTATTTTCAGGTCAACACATTTATAATCAAGTTCAAAAACCATCAGGATTTCCATCTAATAATTGGATTTTAATCTTGCTTCAAAATTGTACAATCCATACACTACACTTAAAAAAAGTTGGATATTTACTTTTAATGGCTGTTGGATCTGGACTCTTTATGAAAGAACTCCAATTATCATTAACATTCCCATTTATTGCTAATTTGTTATTGATTATATTATTTTGCAGAATTGCGACAGATATATTATTACGCCAGTATATCCTTGATCGTAGACTGAGAATAGATGAAATAGTGCATATGAGTAGAATTCCGAATTTTGTAGTTCATATTTTGTATTTTTCAGTTTATGCATTTCTTTCATTAATATTTTTAATCATATTTCATATTTCCTTTTGGAGTTTCTCAAATATAATAATTCATCTACTGATCATAGGATTAGTTGGATTATTTACAGTTTTTCTTTCAGGATTTGCTGATATAAGCCACGAGAAAATATCTATCGGAATTATTATGCTCATAGTTGAAATATTAACTTTTATTACAATACTTCTCCTACACTAAATAATTCAATTTCTCATTCAGAATTCTTCCAGTACAAGCCCGTAATCAAATCTATGCTAGCATGGCATAGGTGTCACTTATATGAGGTCTATTTTATATCAGTCAAGAAATAGTATATTCAATATGAACTATGTGGTTAGTTTAACTTTTTACTATAAGAAAATAAACTCTGTATACTATCTTCTTTATTCCATTTAACGTTTATTGTAATTTTTAAGTTTTATAATGAAAAACCAACTCATCATCCGACTTGGTAGTATTATTCTTTTATACTTTTGTCAATTTCTTTATATATTAATCTATATGTTTCGTTTGAAATCCTACTCTTCGGTATCCATCTATGATAAAGATATTCTAGTTCTTTTGAGAATCCCATTACTTCGCATACTTTCTTATATGCAAATTCATTCGCATCCATCTCATATGGCTGGCTTATATACAAATTCTTTAGGAATTCCTCATCACCATTGATTTTATATTTATAATATTTGTCTCCAACTTTTTTATAGCACGTGCCATCGTACATAATGATATACGATAAGCTTTCATTAATAATATTGTTAAATGATTGGGGATTGGTATATTGTAATGCATGTCGTAATTCATGAAATAGATAGAATGCTTGTTCAAACTCTTCTCTATCTTTTAATAGATTTTTATTTATAAAGACCGTTAGTGAGTTCAAATCAAATGTACCAAATGCCGTTTCATATCCACATGGCATTGTATAAGATAGTGATAGTGAAAGTTTGTTTTCTTCACAATATTCATCAAAATATTTTTTGTACTGAAACATTTCTATCATTCCTTCCCGGGTGCTCGTATCACCTATAAAATTATCGTGTCAATTTACGATTCATATACTTAGGATTCACAATTGTGATATATACACACCCATTCACGCAAAGCATTACTCCAGTCCAGAAACCTATATGTAAGGAGTAGCCCAAAATTGCGACAACATATTGTATTAAACAATACAGTAGTTCGATCTTTGTATTCTTCGCTCGTTGTTTCAAATCTTTTTCATATCGATGATTGCTTGCCATCCATATTGAACATGCAAGAAGTAGGAATACTTTTATAATCGTTGCATACACTTTTGTATTTGGATCTTCCCATGGCAGCATGCATATATTCAAAAATGTAGCCTGTAATATAATTGCTAGACTAGTTAGATTTGCATGTAGTATTTTATTATTCTCTTTTATCTTTGGCGAATCTTCGTCACTTTCATATGAATCCATTAAAAGATAGTCTGTTGTGACACCAAATAGCTTACTCAGTTGAACAATATTATCTGCATCTGGTAAAGCTGTATCATTTTCCCAACGCGAAACTGCTTGGCGAGATATATTAACTTGGCCTGCCAGTTCTTCTTGAGACATTCCCTTTGACTTACGTAGGGTTCTAATCTTCTCTGAAACGTTCATTTGTGATTTTCCCCTCTCACTTACAACTTCATTCTATTATCCTTATTAGTTTGCTTCCATCACGAGAACTTTACATATACGCAACATATGTTTACATTTATTTTTAAATTTTTGAGATGGTCATTCTTTATTCAAATTATATCATTTTCTATCAACTATCTTTAGAGGAAAACCAACAACGCATATAAAAACCAAGCCAGAACATCTAGCTTGGTATGTTTTTATAACTTTTCGTAAGTCCAACCGTGTGTCTCTTTTAAGATCTCTTTTAGTTCAGATAAATCTCCGATAATTGCGTTTGGTTGTGCAGATTCTAATTCTCCAAGTTTTAACTTGTCTCGTTCATCTGCTGTTGGATCATTACGCTTTGGATAGAAACCAATCGCATAACATCCTGCTGCCTTGGCTGCTAGGATATCTGACTTACTGTCACCGATATAGATACAGTTATCATGACCTTCCTTTAATTTCTTACATGCATATAGGATACCTGCAGGAGAAGGTTTTGCCTTTTCATATTGGTCACGACCAACCACCACATCAAAATAAGATAACTTAAACTGTCTTAACCATGAATCACAAGATTCTGTTAAACGTGAAGATACAATACCCAACTTATAACCATCTTCCCACAAGTCATGTAAGACTTCTTCTGTATGTGGGAATAGTGTTACGTCATTGGACCATGAGAATGAGCCTTGGTATGTACGGTACTCTTCAGCTAACTTGGCATCATCCTGTTCAGGGAAGAATTCCTTAAAGGAAGTACGTAAAGGTTGAATGAATACCTTTCTTTGTTTATCAATCGTAAAGTTTTTGATGTTGCTGTATTTTTTGAAGAAGTATCCAAAGCACAACAATACCATACGACGGCTATCCATCAGTGTCCCATCTAAGTCAAATAAGATAACCGGCTTATCTAATGGATGTGTATGGAGATAAATATAACCAAGTAAGGCAACTACTACACAAAGACCTGCCATGATGACATCATGTGTACCACGTACATCCCACTTGAATACAGTAGCCAAGAATGAAATTAAGCCAAACCACATAAATGTAGTAGCAGATGTTTCACCACGTCTTCTACCATCACGATAACGGTGAATTTCAAACCAGATAATCAAGAAGCCAATAAAGTCTAGTGCGATTACAAACCATAATGTATGTGCAGCCATTGCACGACCAATTCTTGTAATCGTAATCATCAACATCGCAAGTGGTGCTGTCATATCTAGCGCACGGCGCCAACTCATATAGTGTTCACGTGTATAAATCCATGTGCCTAGCGCTACACCAATCAATCCACCAGTCGCATCATAACCACCGTCAGTAATCAAGAAGATGTATGGTGTATATTTCATATATTCAGAAAGATTACCTAATACCCAGAATAGACGGCTAAAGATAAATCCACCAGCAGCACAGAATAAGAATAATTCAACTGCTACGATACGTTTATAACCATGTTTCTTGTTTTCTTTTAATAAAAATATAAATACTACGATTACAGCGAATATCGCTGCTATGAGATATGTTGGAATGCGGAAATTCCCTATCATCAGTAAAGTTCTATCATCGGGGAAAAATGTCATTTTATTCATCCTTTCCTACAAAACGAGAAAATCGTTCATTGATTTCGGCAGCACCACTATAACCTGCCTCTTGCAATCTAAAGTTTCTAACCGCTGATTCAACTAAGATAAAGGTATTACGACCTGCACTAACTGGAATCACAATTGTTGGCACAAGAACACCAAGAATCTTTGTATAGCGTTGTGTTTCATCACCGATACGGTTATATTCCGCATCTCTTTCAAATGGTACCATTCGAATAACAAGTTTTACTTCCGCACGATCAGCGACTGCAGAAGCACCGAACATCTTTTCAACGTTGATCACACCGATACCACGGATTTCTAGTAAACCCTTTGTGATTGCTGGTGCGTGTCCAAAAATACTATTTTGAATATGTTGTACATCCACACGGTCATCTGAAATAAGTACCTGACCATCACGAATCAAGTCCAAAGCTGTTTCAGATTTACCCATACCGCTCTCACCAAGAATCATGACACCTAGACCATATACAGACATCAAAACACCAGACATTGTATCGATAGGTGCTAACTTTTCATCCAAGAATGTGATTAAATCCGCAGTTAAACGGTAAGTCTCTAGATTTGTACGCAATACTGGGAAGTTGTTATGAATTGCGACTTCTCTAAGTATAGGCGGAATCTCATTTCCACTCGTAATAATAATACATGGGGTAAAACCATCCATTAAGAACTGGAATCTAGCTCGCTGGTCCTCCTCACTCATCGTTCGAATAAACTCTGATTCTTTATTACCGATGATAACGATACGACGAGGTTCCGTACTCTTAAACACACCGGCAAGTTCAAAACCAGGACGATTTAAGTCCTGAATAACTGTCCATCTATCTAAAGAAGAATCATCTCCTGTTAGTTGTTCTAACTGGAAGAAAGATACAATATCACGAATTCCTACTTTTTTCTCATAAGTTTTTTCTGACATATCGTCCTCCATCAATCCAACTTATTATAGCATGACTTATAAATCATGTAGATATGTTAGTTTTATACAAAATATACAGCCATGACTAGCCAAATCCCTTAAATAAGCTCAATCACTATTGTGATTTATGAAAGAAGTTTATAAATTCCCATTCAGGATTCAACCGAGAAGAATTACAAGGATATCTGAATCTTTTCTCTTTTATGATGAATCCACCACATAACAAGCTAGAGAAGGTTGAGATTCTATTAAAGTTTGCACTAAATCACCATAAAACAATGGCTTTTAGAGGCTACTATATTAAGAACCCCTATTAAATTTGATAAAAGTACTGTTAACGTTAAATGATTTTGACACCTTAAGTGAAAAAACTCAAAAATTAAACTAGTCTTTATCTTCTTCGTGAAGTAGTAGCGATAATTCTTTTTGATTCTCTGCAGTTGAGGTTTGTCTGTAAGTACGAGAAGATACGATCTTACAATGAATAACTTTCCCATATCTAATGATAAACACCTCTTCTGTAAATACATCAATACGAACATTTACTTCTGTATTTGACTTTATGAAATATGGCTTTCCATCGTCGTCGACAGGTGCGTAATAATTCTTCTGGAATGAAAATATTCCATTATTGATTTTACGTATATATCGTAGAGTAAATATCTCACTAAGATTGACTTCGATAGGCATGAAAGCAGAATGTGGATCAATTGGGTTTCTAGCGAATTTTTTGATTGAGATACTTGCGATATGTAGTATTAAACCATACGTTCAATTCGTCATAGTCCTTGATTCCAAAACGCTTAATATCATTTGGTAGTCTGCTCTGACAGGTCCCGTTGTATCGTTCGATTCTTCCTTTGGCTTGTGGAGATCCTGCAAATATCATTCTGATATCTAGGTCATTCATTATTTGACCAAATTAAGTCAGTTCTCCAGTCTTGTTGTGAAATATTGTATGACGATCTGAATAAAGCGTTGAGGGAACGCCATATTCTTCAAACAGATATTTCATCATATGACAATATCCGAGCTGTCTCTCTGTAGGCATGAAATACCCAGATAGAACATCAGAAGTAGCGTCATCGACAGCTAAATGTAATGTCCACATTTCGCCGTTACCAAACCAGTCAAAAGGAGTTCCATCAATCTGCACAAGAAAACCAGACTTTGCGGAAGGGACACGCATCAGATGAATCGAATGATTTGTTTTTAATACAGGAGGCATATGTGGAGATGACCAGCCCTCAGTGATAAAGAGATTGCGAAACCAAGAAAGGCTACGCAGATGTAGTCCAAATGAAGAGACGATATTTTGTTTATTTGGGTTCATGTAAAAATCTTCGATAAAGATATCTCTAAATTGTGCTATCGTGATGACGGGATACTGTAGCTTAAGATTACGAATAAAGTTGATTTCTTGGTCGGAAGCAGCCTTATGAGATTTCTTACCTGCATTGCCGTGCAGGAGAATGGATACGGTATCCTTTTTCTCTAGAATGGCCTTCATGATACGAATGAGAGAAGACTTGGACAGATGAGTCAAATTAGAGATTTCTTCATAAGTCCACAACATTTCATTAGATAGTTTTTCACGTAACAGACGGATTGCGAGTTCTTTATTTTTCTTTTCTTTCAAAGTAAAATACCTCCTATGTTTATCATAGAAGGTATATAAATTATGCACATATCCAAGGTGTCAAAATCATTTAACGAAGAGGTGTCATTTTTATTTAACGATGACAAAATTTGATAAAAGTACTCGAAAAAAAGGAAAATACAACATACAATTAATAATGGGTTATTTTTTAGAAGAGGTAAATGATTCAATGCGTCGCGTCCATCAACATTTCAAACATTTTGTACTTTTTACACTCGTACTATCCATTTTATTTATGCTCATTCAGATTCCTTTTTATAAGGGTTGGGAATATGGATACCAATATAAATACGTCATGGCAAAGTTAAAATATCTATCCATGGAGAAAGATAATTCCATCGATGTCATGTTTTTAGGCGACAGTGAAGGAAAGGCTGCTTTTGATCCAGTAACACTTTTTCACAATCAAGGTGTTAGTTCCTTTAATCTGTGTACAAACTATCAATGGTCTGTTGATACACTAGCACTTATAAAGAAAATGTATCAATATCAATCACCAAAACTAGTTGTCATGGAAACGAATTTTTTTCTAACTTCACTTAGAAAAAAACGCATCCTTCTAGCGAAGTATTTACCTATCTTTAATTATCATGAACTCTATAAGGAGTATCTATTATATCCGGAGTCTGCTGATAAATGGAAAGGCTTTAGTGCTACCAATCAAGCTATGCCTTATACAGGTACATTGGATTATATGACTGCGGATAGTACATCCTACCCTGTTGATTCATGGACCTTGGAATACATGCGTCAAATCAAAGAAATATTAGATCAACATGGCACACAGTTATTGATGGTAAGTGCACCAAATCCCCTCAACTGGACAACAAGCAAACATAATACTTTGCAGGCATGGTGTGATCAGAACAACGTAACCTATGTTGACTACAATTTGAGGACGGAAGAATTAAATATCAACTGGTTAACTGATTCTCGTGATGGTGGAGATCATCTTAATTATAGTGGCTCTGTTAAGTTCATGAATACCTTGGGTAAATATTTACAGGAAAATTACGAATTAACAGACCACCGTAACGATTCTGCGTATTCCCAATGGGAAGCAGACTATCAAGCTCTCTTCGGAGGTACAAAATGAATAAACTAATGTACTCCGCTCCACTCTATTTCGTAGTCTTCTTACCGATGATAATTATGTTATATCAGCTTTGTCCACAGAAGTTCAGAAAGTTTGTACTATTACTCGCAAACTATGCTTTCTTCTTTATATGGTCAAAGTTCTTCCTTGTATATCAAGTGATCACCATGTTAATAACGTATGTATCTGCGAAAGTCATTGATCATACAGCGAATAAGAAAACCAAAAAGATATCTCTTTTCATAGCGATAGTAATTAACCTTGGTGTATTGGTTGTATTAAAGTATACAAATTTCTTGGGCGAAAATATCTTCGCTATCTTCCATCAACCATTTACACCTGTACGCTTAATCGCCCCAATTGGAATTAGCTATTATACCTTACAAATGATTTCCTATTTGATGGACACATCAAGTAGAAAGATTCACTCTGATCATAGTATTGTGGATTTTGCAGTATACGCAAATTTCTTCCCTACCTTGATTCAAGGCCCAATTACACGTTTCAATGAAATCAAAGATAGTATTCATGCAGGTAATCCAATCACATATCAAAATCTGAAGTTTGGTAGTCAACGAATTCTATTCGGTTTAATGAAGAAGATGATTATCGCAGATAGACTAGATCCTGCAGTCAGTAAAATCTTTACATCCTACACACAAGATGGATTGTTTAGTCTTATCGGTGCTGTACTATGTACAATCCAGTTGTATATGGATTTCTCAGGTATCGTAGATATCTGCTTAGGTAGTGCAGAAATCTTTGGAATTAAATTACCAGAAAACTTTAGACAACCATTCTTCGCTGAGAACGCTTCTGACTTCTGGCGTCGTTGGCATATCACACTGGGTACTTTCCTACGTGACTATGTCTTCTATCCGATTTCACTTGCCAAACCAATTCGCCGTCTATCAAAGTTCTTTACAAAACATTTTAGCAAGGCAGCAGGTAAGTTCATCGGACCATTCATTGCGCTATTTGCGGTATGGTTCTTAAATGGTTTATGGCACGGTCCTTATTGGTCTTATATCTTCTATGGTCTTTATTACTTCTGTTTCATGGTTCTAGAAATTATATTGAAAAAACCCATCGATACTTTCTTAAAGAAATATCAGATAGATGATAATCATATTGGCTTACGCCTCTTTAGATTTATAAAGTTATTTATCATCGTTATCATTGGCGAGCTATTCTTCAGAGCCCAGACTTTAGCAGTTGGATGGACGATGTTTAGCAGTATCTTTACAAACTTCAATCTATCCACATTTAATGGCACATTACCATTCTTACGTTTGGACATGATTGATTGGATCATTGTGATTGTTGGAGCCCTAACCATATTCCTTGTGGATATCTATAAGGAATTCCACGGTTCGATCCGTAATGCAATCGAGCAAAAACCAACATGGATACGTTGGTCTATCATCTATACCTGTATCTTCGCAACTCTCATATTTGGTGCCTATGGTCCTGGATATGATATCGTTGCGATGATATACGCAGAGTTCTAATTGTACATGAAATGGATGCCTCAGCATCCATTTACTTTTGGTGTTCTTTTGTCCATTCAATTGTTTTCTTTAAATACTGACCTGTCCAGCTTTCTTTGACTTTGATAATATTTTCGGGTGTTCCTTGCGCAACGATTGTTCCACCACCATCGCCACCTTCAGGACCTAAGTCAATAATCCAGTCAGCACACTTAATCACATCTAGATTATGTTCAATGATGATAACTGTATCCCCGTTGTCCACAATTCTTTCTAGTACAGCAATTAAGCGATTGACGTCATCTGTATGTAGCCCTGTTGTAGGTTCATCTAAGATATAGATAGTCTTACCCGTTGGACGTTTCTGTAATTCACTGGCGAGCTTGACACGTTGTGCTTCACCACCAGAGAGTGTTGTAGAGGACTGTCCAAGCTTGATGTAATTTAAACCTACATCAGAGAGTGTCTGTAATTTATTCTTAATCTTTGGGTGATTTGCAAAGAAATCTAAAGAATCTTCCACTGTCATCTCTAATACATCGTAGATATTCTTACCTTTATAGGTACACTGTAATGTTTCTTCGTTATATCTCTTACCGTGACACACTTCACATGGTACATAAACATCTGGTAAAAAGTTCATAGAGATAACCTTTACGCCATCCCCTTGGCAAGCTTCACAACGTCCACCTTTTACATTAAAGGAGAATCTTCCCTTTTCATAACCACGCAATCTCGCTTCTGGTGTCTTGGCGAAGATATCACGGATATCATCAAATACTCCGGTATATGTAGCTGGGTTAGAACGTGGTGTACGTCCAATTGGATCTTGGTCGATTTGTACCAACTTATCGATATTCTCAAGTCCCTTGATAGACTTATACTTACCTGGGTTAGCTTTTTGTTTTCCAAGGTTTTGTTGGACTGCTTTCATGAATACATCATTGACTAATGTACTCTTACCAGAACCAGATACGCCTGTCACAAGTACCATCTTCCCTAGTGGGAATTTTACATTGATATTTTTGAGGTTATGTTCGGATACACCCTTCAGTTCTACAACCTTACCACTACCCTTACGACGTGTTTCTGGCATTGAAATAACTTTTCTACCAGATAAGTATTGTCCTGTAATGGAGTTTGGAGAATTCTTGATTTCTTCTGGTGTGCCATTTGCGATGACTTCACCACCATGGATACCTGCACCAGGTCCAATATCCACAATCCAATCTGAATGTAACATCGTATCTTCATCGTGTTCTACGATAATTAATGAGTTACCAAGGTCTCTCATGTTTTGTAGGGTCTTGATTAACTTACTGTTATCACGTTGGTGTAAACCAATGGATGGCTCATCCAATACATATAGAACACCTGATAGTCTTGAACCAATTTGGGTTGCTAGACGAATACGTTGTGCTTCACCACCAGAGAGTGTTCCTGCTAAACGATCAAGTGATAGATATTCTAGACCTACATCCTTTA
>CALISH010000120.1 GCA_938041275.1 uncultured Solobacterium sp. | reverse complement strand
TTGATTTAGGGGTCGGACATTTTATTTTGTAGGCTGTTATGCGTTACAGCCCCTTATTGTTTATCACGAGGTATTTAGTTGCAATCAGGTTGTAAACTTGGAATATAGAATTCTTTTAAGTCATCTAGGCGTAAACACCCTAAGTACTTACCAAATACACATCCACAGTCAATATGATAGATTTGTTTATTTTTACCTGTGGCAATTTTTCCACGGTATTCATCACCATAGCGGAAGGTAGGTGTATGGCCTACAATCATTGTAGTATCGTTAAAGGGATTTGCATCTAATCCAATCTTTTCCCATACAAGAGTATGATGTGGTACGGAGGCAATGATAGTAGTAGGCTTCATATATTCTTCGCTAAGGCCAGCGTGAACTAATAGGAATTTTTTGCCATGAACGGTTAATTCTTTATAATATGGACAATTTTCGAGATAGAGTTTAATGTCATAACATTCCTGGTAATCTAAATCCATAAATTGGTCAGAAGTGATAAGTCCTCCATTACGCAATGTCCATCTTAGATAATCATCATCTGCACGCTGTGCGCGAAAATCTCGTTTACAATCAATCATGTATTGCGCATACTTTAATAGCCATACGTCGTGATTGCCCATGACAAGGTGCATATTCTTACTGGAAATAATCTTTTGGAGTAACTCCATCGATTTAGGACCCCGGTCACAAACATCACCAACAATCCATAGTTCATCATAGTCACTAAAAGATATCAGATCTAGCATCTGCATAAATTCATCGTAGCAACCATGTATATCACTCATTACATATATCGACATCTGTATTAACTCCTAATGCAAATATCATATCACAAACAGGGCATAGGGATACGGTTTAAGGTTAGACTTCAATTGTTTTTTCTTCACAATAAGGCACAGTTTTGGTATAATATCAACGGCTATTTTTATGAAAGAAGGTATTGAATATGGGAAGAGCGCATGAAGTCCGTGCAGCCTCAATGGCAAAGACTGCTGCAATTAAATCAAAGTTATATTCACGTTTTGGAAAGGAATTATATATTGCTGCAAAGAGTGGTGTTCCTGATCCAGATATGAATCTTTCTTTAAAGAGAAAGATTGCTGAAGCAAAATCCAACCAAGTACCTGCCGATGTTATTAAGAGAGCAATCGACAAAGCAAAGGGTGGAACAGACGAAAACTATACAGAAGCACGCTATGAAGGATTTGGTCCTGGTAACTCTACAGTCATTGTAGATTGCTTAACAGATAATACAAATCGTTCTATGACGGAAGTTAAGACAGCATTCAATAAGTCAAAGGGTGCTAAGATGGTTAACGCTGGTGGTGTTTCTTACAACTATGAATCAGTTGGTCTATTCGTATTTAACTATGCGGATGAAGACGCTATGCTTGAGGCATTATTAGAAGCTGAGGTTGATGTTACTGACCTTACAATCGAAGATGGTGTGATGACTGTTAAGACAGCGTTCACTGATTTCGGTAAGGCACAGGATGCGATTGAAAAGCTATTGCCAAATATTGAGTTTGAAACATGTGAAACAACAATGTTACCAAATGAATATGTAACACTTACTGATCCTGAAGAAATTGAAGCGTTCCATAAGTTAATGGATATGCTCAATGAAGCAGATGATGTAAACAAGGTTTACCATAACGCTATCATCAACGAATAACATGCATGAATACTCTTCCTGATTGGGAAGAGTTTTTCTTTCGTAAGGGCTTATGCTACTATGGATGCAGAGGAAATGATATGACGAAAATACTACTTGTGGAAGATGATTTCGCAATTGTTCACTCCTTACAGGAATATCTTAATTTAGAGGGGTTTACCTCAGATTATGCCAGTGGACAAAAAGAAGCGGAACAACTTCTTAAGACAACACAATATCGATTATTGCTGCTGGATGTTTCTTTAAAAGATGGTGATGGCTTTGCGGTATGTAATATGGCACAAAAAATCCAATTGCCAGTTATCTTTTTGAGTGCATCTTCTGACGAAGAAACAGTTGTTAGAGGATTAAATATCGGTGCAGATGACTATATTACGAAACCATTCCGTCCAAAGGAATTACTATCTCGTATCAAGAATGTCTTACGTCGTCACGCAGGTCATCAAACGATTATTCTTTTAGATGACATACAGGTTGATACTGAAAAGGCGATTGTAAAAAAGAAGGATACAATCATTAATTTATCTGCACTTGAATATAAGCTACTTACACTCTTTATTGATCATCGTGGTAAGCTACTTACAAGAGATCAACTCCTCGATGAGATCTGGAATATTGCTGGTGATTTTGTGAATGATAATACGGTAACGGTATACATCAAACGCTTGCGTGAGAAAATTGAAGATGATCCTACAAATCCCAAGATTATTAAAACAGTGCGTGGACTAGGATATAGGATGGACTAATATGAAGTATTTACGTAATCGAGATGTTCTTCGTGAGATCCTCATATCTTTCGTGATCGGTGTTGTCTGCATGTTTATCACATATCCTCTTATTGGTGGATATGCATTCCTATTTCTATTCTTGTCACTTGTGCTTGTAGGAATACACTATTATTTCTCTATCAAGCGTTACAAGCAGATTGCACAGTTAAGTTTATCATTAGATAAAGTTCTACATGGTAATGCAATTCAGATTGATGATCAATACGAAGGGGAATTATCCATCCTAAGTGATGAAATCTCAAAGATGATTATCAAACTCAACGAACAAACAGAACTACTACAAAAAGATAAAGTGCGTTTAACCAATGCAATCGCAGATATCTTTCATCAGATGCGGACGCCACTTACATCGATTAACTTATCGTTAACCGTTTTAAACGATGAGCATCTTTCAAATGATAAAGCACTCTATTATCGTCGCGATATTAAGAAACAACTAGAGAAATTACAGTGGTTAATTGAAACATTACTGAAGATGTCCAAAATCGATGCGAAGACTGCTATCTTCCATCGACGTGAAATACTTGCAAAAGACATCCTGACAAAGGCGATAGAACCGTTCGCAATTCCGATGGAACTAAAAGAACAGAAGTGTGTTCTCAACTGCTCAAATGAAAAGATGTTCGTTGATGAGCAATGGACGATGGAAGCCTTCAGTAATCTTATCAAGAATGCGATGGAACACACTCCAGATAGTGGTACAATTCAACTGAATGTCAGTGAAAATCCATTATACACAGAAGTGATTGTGCAAGATAATGGAGAAGGTATTCCGGAGGAAGATATCCCATACATGTTTGAACGCTTTTATAAGGGGAAAAACGCAAAGCCGGAAAGTGTAGGGATTGGTCTAGCATTTGCCCGCATGATTATCACTGCTCAAAATGGAACTATCAGTGTTAAGAATCATACGGATGGTGGAGCTTGCTTTAGTGTACGTTTCTATAAACAAATTATTTGATCCTGTGAAAACAGGATTTTTTAAATCTTCCAAATTGTCATCATTGTGTCACATTTGCTTTTTATACTGTAGATATAGGGAGGATTTTCATATGGAAGTCTTACGTATTGAACACTTAACAAAAATATACGGGAAAGGGGAAAATGAAGTAAAAGCCCTGGATAATGTTTCGTTTACGATTGAACAAGGTGAATTTGTGGCAATCATTGGTCCATCAGGATCAGGTAAATCAACTCTATTACATATGTTAGGAGGGGTTGATAAACCAACACGTGGAAAAGTATTTGTAGGTGGACAGGATGTCTATGCGCAAAACGAAGAACAACTTGCGGTATTCCGTCGAAGAAAAGTTGGTTTAATTTACCAATTCTATAATTTGATTCCTGTTTTAAATGCAGAAGAGAATATTACATTACCTGTATTAATGGATGGAAAAGAAGTTAACAAAGAACGCCTTGAAGAGTTATTGCATGTGTTAGGTCTACAGGAAAGACGTAAAAATCTACCAAACCAACTTTCTGGTGGACAACAACAACGCGTATCCATTGGTAGAGCACTTATGAACGCTCCAGCTATCGTACTTGCGGATGAACCGACTGGTAACCTCGATAGTAAAAATAGCCAAGAAATTGTAGAACTATTAAAGTTATCAAATAAAAAATACCAACAGACAATGATCATCATTACCCATGATGAAAGTATTGCCTTACAGGCAGACCGTATTATCTCAATCGAAGATGGAAAGATTACAAGAGACGAAAGAATCCGTGAGGTGTAATGATGAGTATATTTACAAAACTTACACAATGTTATCTTTCCAAGAATAAGACCAGAACGATTGTAACTTTGATTGGTATTATTGTGTCTATGGCACTATTTACAGCTGTGATTGAAGGTGCGTATAGTGGATACCAATTCTTAAAGAATCGTGAGATTGCCGTAACAGGTGAGTGGCAAGTCATCATGAATAATGTAAATAAAGACGGCTTAGAAGAAGCGAAAACAAACAAGCAAATTGAACAATACGAAAATATATATACGCTTGGTTGGGCAGAAGTTGCTAATGAGAATGATTATAAACCATATCTTCTCGTACAGTCTTTAGGGGATATGGAACATGCATTATTCCCAATCAATTTAGTTTCAGGTCGTATGCCTGAAAAAGAAGATGAAATCCTATTACCAGAGAACTTTCTTGCGAACGCAAAAGAGAAATATCAAGTAGGGGATACGATTACTCTAGAAACAGGACAACGTTTCATAGAGAAAGAACAACTTTCTGACAATACACCATACCAGGAAAAAGAGAGTTTGAAGAATACAACCAAACATACTTTTACGATTGTTGGTATTATGGAACGTCTACCATTTGAGATTGAGGAGTTTTCTTGTCCTGGTTATACATGCATTACAAATGGTTTCCATACAGATAGTCAGAAACTATTTTTAACAATACAGTCGCCAAGTAAAATGCAGGAATTCTTACTGCGTCAAACAATTTCGGATTCTTATGTTCCACATTCAGATTTGTTACGCTTCTACGGTGCATTTAAAGCAAGTGGGGAACGGTCAGTACTAATTGGTTTAACAACAATACTCGTACTACTCATTGCCTATGGTTCTATTTCACTGATTTATAATTCATTCTCTATTTCTATCAGTGAACGTATTCGTCAATTTGGAATTATGAGGTCCATCGGTGCTTCCAATCGTCAGATTCGTCGCATGGTTCTATTTGAAGCATTTCTACTTGCAATCATTGGTATTGTATTGGGTGTGATTGTTGGATGCGTTGGAATTGGTGTCACACTTGCTTGGGTTCAAAATAACTTCATTGCGAATATTGCAAATAAAGTTGGAATAGGTTTACGTTTGGTGATTAGTCCGTTACCAATTCTTATCGCAGTTATGATATGCCTAGTGACGACGATTGTTGCGGCATATATTCCGGCATATAAGGCAATTCATAAATCTGCGATTGAGGCCATTCGTCAAAGTGATGAAATCATCATCAAACCTAACGAAGTAAAAACTACAAAGCTCACTCAGAAATTATTTGGATTTGCAGGTGTAATGGCTACTAAGAATTTCAAACGTAATAAACGTAAGTATCGTTCTACAATTCTTTCACTAGCGTTAAGTGTCATACTATTTATTTCTGCCGCATCTTTAACACAATATGTAAATAAGATGTTACTAATACAGAGTAGTAATGATCACAAGATGAATGTCATGTACAATGCATACACTGATGAACGAGAAGATGTTACCCAGCGTTTTAATGTCATTAAGGCAATACCAGAAATTCAAAATATCGCTATCACGCAGAAAATTTTCGATGAAGCCTATATTCAACGTAATTACATTGCGTCTGAATACTGGACAGCAGAGAACCAACAGTATCTTCGCCGTATCAAGGATGCGGTAGGTGTGAATGTTGAACTAGTTTTTGTGGATGATGATGCATTTAAGAATTTGTGTAAACAAAACAAGATTGAACCATCTGATTATTTTGATAAGAATAATCCAAAGGGATTACTATACAATCATGCTGTACAACAATTTATGAGAGATGGTAAGGCACTTTCTAGGGATGTTTCAGTAATAGATACTGAGGCAAACAATGTACCAATGTTTGTTCGTGAATACAAACAGATAGAAGGGTATGCAAGTTTACATGAGCCATATATTAAAGATGGCAAGCAGTATTATCTCTTCTATCCGATAGAGTATATCGAAGAAATGAAAAGTTATGAAAACCTAGATATGCGTAAAGCAAAACTCTATCCAGTTGAAGAAATTGATATTGATATCCCACTTGTGGCAGGCACACAAATTAAAGAGAATCTATTCACATTAAGTCGTAACACAATGCAGCTAATCTATCCAAGAAGTATGGCGACGACGCTATTTGAAAATACAGATACGAGCTATATTCAACGATTATCAAATCCAGAAATTGGTATACAGACAGATAACCATGCAAGTGTTGCTCAACAACTTGAAAAGATTCAAAAAGACAATGGTTGGAGTGCAGATAGAATCTATGACTTTGATCGTGAACGTCAAAATAATCGTATGTTTATCTTAGTAATAAATGTATTCTCGTATGGATTCATTCTTCTAATTGGTGTTATATCGATTGCGAATGTATTTAATACGATTTCAACGAACATCATTCTTCGAAGGAAAGAGTTTGCGATGTTACGATCGGTTGGAATGTCTGAGAAGAGCTTCCAAAAAATGTTGGATTATGAATGTTTAATCTATGGCGGTCGAAGCTTAGCGATTGGACTTCCAATATCGTTTATCTTTTCATTCTTTATCCATCATGTGATTAATCAGATGGTACAAGTTGATTACTTCATTCCTTATGCCAGTGTACTACTAGCAATCGCCATGGTATTTGTAGTTGTGTTTATCACCATGTTGTATACAACAAGAAAGATACGAAGAAATAATGTAATTGAAGAATTACGCATCGAAAATATTTAGTGAATTATCTAGAAGGTACTTTGGTACCTTCTTTTCAAATGAAAAGAACATTAGACAATCTAATATTCTGAAGAGATATAGTGAGCACCACTGATTTCTAATTTTAGTAGACGTTTTCTTTCTTCACTTGGTAATACACTGGTATAGAGTAGGGTACTACGATATTCTAGAGCCCTCCATGGGAATGGTACATCCGCAAACTTACTACAGATACGGATATCTTCTTTACGCATATCATGGAGCCATTTCTTGCCAGTGTCATTGAAGGCAAGGATACGTAAGTGGTCAAGTGCTGGTAGACGTTGTGCTTCGTATTTTGTTAACTGTACCATCGCTTGTAAGATACTACGACGGATGCGATTGCTGGTGTAACGATAGGTTGTGGCATCCCTTAAGAAGCCTTCATATGTATCGTTATCTGCAGCACATTTACGTAGGTGATTTTCGATTCCTTCGTTAA
>CALISH010000119.1 GCA_938041275.1 uncultured Solobacterium sp. | reverse complement strand
AGATCCTAATAAAACACCATCATTCTTATCAATACCTGGTATTGATAAGAATGATGGTGTTTTATTAGGATCTAAAGTTTTACTTACTTTATATATACTACGCTCTAAATTAAAATTATCAGAGATAAATGGTATAATATCTGTATTTGGGACAATAAGTTTTGAGGATAAATTATTGTATTTTACAGACATATCTCTAGGTAGTAAAGTAAAGTCGCTAGCATCTATAGGCTGACTGCTTTGTATTGTTACAGATATTGGCTCATCTTTTATCCCAACACCACCAAAGACAAAATTATCAGGTGCTGTTTTATATACAGCTAGTTGAACCATATCAGCATAATCAAAATACCAAGTAGCATCCATCCTCTTGATATCAAATTTTATATTATCATAATTAAAGTTATTAGTACCAGTAATAGTATATTTGGTTCTACTATCTTCAACTATAATATTTATATCGCTATTATTAATAAACTTACTAGCTAGTTTAACTTGCACGTATTTATTATCATATATATGACTTACATATCTAGGACATTTGAATGTTTTAGTTATAGAATACTGTACTGTATTGAGGCTTTCTCTTAAATCAGCTAAATCACTTTTTAAGGCGTACTGGTCAGCAGCCTTACCTGCTAATTGTGTTGCATTTGTTGCATTAGCTACGGGTGTAGCATTTACTATATTTTTTACTGATTGGTTTAATCCAGTTATATTGTCTACTGTATGGGTATGGTCTAATGGAGCAACTGCTTTACCATTAGCATATATAGTTCCCGAGGCATTAATATTACCAGTTACACTGGTATCATGTAATTTTGCCATTATATTACCTCCGTTGAAAGAATTTGTTCAAATTATAAGAGTGTTAAAAATCCATGGGTTGGTCACCCATGGATTATATAACTTACCCTTATTACAACAATCTTTTCTTGATTCGTTTAAAGATAAAAGAAATTATCTTTGGAACGATTTTTAAAAACTTAGGATTCATAATGATAGTTTTAGCCACGCTAAGGATCTTACCTTTAATTACTGCACGTCTAAGTTCTCTATCTAACTTGGTCATATGTCCCTCCGAAATAAAAATATGCTATTCTTTGAATGGAAGGGATTCACATAATCCACACTTGTGGTACTCAAGCTCATTATATACATTAAAGTTTCTTTGTATACGTGACATGTCAAATATATAGTCTGAGAATAGCTCTCTATATAAGTCTAATTCTAAGTGTCTAATCTTGCATTGCTGTCCTAGCTTATACTGCATATTGTTGTAGTATAGGTGACTAATAGCAGGACATTCAAAACAATGTAAACACTCGCAACCATCTTGTATGCTACACATAGGAAGATTATTATACTCACTACAAAACTTCTCTAATTTATATTTATCCAAACCCGAGTAAATGTCCCCTATAGATAATGTTTGGTCATCGTAATAGGAATCATCAGAGAAGTATCCACAAGGGTATATATTACCATGTATATCTATATGCAAGAAATGACCAAGATGTCTACAGCTAACACATCTTAACTTTATAGCATCAGATAAGTCAGTATGTACATACGCCATAGAATCTAGATTAGCTATAATAGATTCTGGAAAGTCTTTACTATCATTGTATATATGATATAGTTGTGGTCTTAGTCTCTCTATGAATTTTGGATCTTTGTATTTATCACAATCACTAAGTAAATAATATTCCCATTTAGTACAACCATTATCTATAGTGAATCTATATGCTTGATATAGTTCGTCTACAGTGTCTGGTGTTAATGCAGTTCTAACTAAGACTTTATCTCTATAGTCAGACTTACCTAGTTTACGAATGATATTTCTAAAATACTCATCATCATAAGAATTATTTTTTACTTTACGTGATTTAGATGCACTATAAACCCCATCCCAGGATATTTTACAACCCCATGGATTTAATATACCATCATTCCAGAGTTCTGTCAACCCATCTATATTGGTTCCGTTAGAAATCGTCGTAAATTCTACATTTACGTTCTTATATCGTTCTAGTTTCTTAAGTTTTCTATAGGCACTTCTAATCTTATCACAATGAAGACTAGACTCACCACCAGTGACTTTAAATTCTAAAGTATCACCTAATGGCATCTTTCTTAAGAACTTAACTAATTGATCAAAATCAGTAAACCCATCATATCTAGTCTTAGTATCATATTTTTGAAAACAGTATACACAGTCTAGATTGCAATATTCGGATATCTTAAATGTAACCGCATCAATACGATCATACATTACTTATCACCCTTAGGATTTGGTGTAACTTCTTTAGCTGGTTCATCATCTAAGAAAGAACTTAAGAAATCATCTAACGGTTTTAAGATTCTATCTTCGGACGGTAATTTTAATCCAGCTTGTTCATATACAAAGTATTTATAAGCTTTAAGAGCCTCAGCAGAATTGTAGAACCATAGATTAGTTCTAAGTGCATAATTGTAGAAGATTTCTGATGTAAGTCTATCTGAAATCAATAAGTCGCTAGCATCCCAATCATATACGGAGATAAATTGTTTATCTTCTTCAGAAAGATTTTGTAACGTAACTGTTGGGTCATACGCACCAAGCATTCGGCAAACGAATCTTAGTATCCCATAAAAGTATGGTATATTGTTTTGGTTATATACATATAATCCACGGAATAGTAAGTTTTAGAGATTTACAGAATTACACTACTCTCAAACGTTATGTTATTCAGTTATAAACAATTGTTTGTTTTAG
>CALISH010000118.1 GCA_938041275.1 uncultured Solobacterium sp. | reverse complement strand
GTCTGAGACATGCCGTCTTTTTCAACGCAATATTCATATAATAGATAATTATAGGACTCAAACGGGAAAATTGTCAACTAGGAAACCATGACTCATCAAGAAGATAACAATTAAATTTTATCAATAGCAATCAAGCATCTCAAAACAGAATACGGCATCTAATTAAATTCTATCAAATCCATCATATGGTAAACTATACGTCTTATAATCATATCCAGTAATCCGCCACATCTTATTATCCATTTGAGTCATTTCTATCGGAAATACTTTAGTTTCATTAGTCTTAGTATCCAATGCACGAATTTCTATATTAACAACTCCATCATTCTTATTTTTTTCTTCTATAGAAATTAATTCATATCGCCCTATCTCTTTTAACGTCTGTAAATTATCTTTAAATGGATCTTTGGGGTCAGGTCTATGAGATATATGTGTTCTTAAATCTTGGTTAAGTAATACCTCTTTTACATCTAAATAATAACTATCTATTGCTGTAAACAACAACGCTTCTCCAAGATTTAAAATCTTAGTTTCTCCTTTTGAATTAGTTTGAGATATATTCCGTCCATCAGATTCTTTTAACAATTTTTCAATATACGGATCAAATACCTTATGCAAAATTCCTTCACCATCAACCATCACAAAAAATGTATCCGTATCCCCATCTTGGATTGCTTTATAAAGTACTTGAAGCGAATATTCTGGAGATTGCTTATACACAAATTGATAATACAATCCATATCCAGCACCCACAAGTACGCCAATTACCACCATGATACTTAGTATACTCTTTGCAATCCCAAGTTGTTTAAACTTCATTAACATTTCATCATTCCTTTCAACTACACATATTGCCTAGGCTTATCTAATTAATGTACAATATATCACGACTAGCATTTTATAGATAGTTAAAATTTGTAGTGTGAAAGAGAGGAATACTATGAGACGATTATCACTTATTATTCTGAGTTTTTGTATGTTACTATTATCTGGCTGTGCCACAATAGATTCAGATGTAAAAATTGATAGTGATGGTAGTGGTACTTGGAATGCTCAAGTAAAATCACAAGCTGGCCCATTGCCAAAAGAAACTATAACTGAGATTTTAACTGAGAATAATGTACAAAACTACACCATCAATGCGCTTGATGATCAAGAAAAAGAAGTTACTGTAGAAGATGGTGACAATACACCTTACAATATTTGGACTGTAAAAACAAAGTTCAACGATGTAGAAACTCTCAATAAAGTTAGAGATGCCATGACATTAAGAAATAAAAACCAAGGACCTTTACTCGCCTTAGAAAAAACAACGTCTGGTAGTTATATTGTAGATTTAGGAACATCTCAAGGCAAAACAACAGTTACCGTATCTGGTGAAATTGATCCAGTAAGTGTTCAAACGGGAACATTAACGGATAAAAACACAGTTACCTTCACGCAAAACAGTCATATTCGTTTTATTTTTAAACCAAGCCACGGTTGGTTATTCTATATTGGCATCGGCGTAGCTATCGTTGCTGTCATTGGTGGTGGCTACATCTTCTACTTACGTCGTAAATATTATGGCGATGCAGCATAAGGAGACAATATGAAACGTAACTTTATAATTACACTATTACTCACTTTCACAATGCTCTTCGTAACTGCATGTGGTAGTGATAATAATAACAAAAACAATAATACTAACAGCAAATTTGAAGGTACTTGGATTGCTTATAATAAAACTGATGATACAGATGATATTCAAGAATTAATCATTGAAAATGTCGACGGCCAACTATTAGTATCTTTATATAACTACTCCTATTATCCTTTAATGGATTATTTTTCTAGTGGTCTTGAAGAAGCCGACAACACTAAAAGTGGCGGAGATACAGCTCCTGCTAATGCAGACTATCTCTTAACCAAATCTAGCGATTCTTTACATAATAAGCTTACTTCTGCTATCGACAATAAATTAGATGTAGGCCCTAAACCAATTATTTATAACGAAAAAGATGGTACCTTAGTTTTCGACAAAGTAATCTTCAAAAAACAATCTGATGATAATTCTGTTAAAGCATATTTACCAGACTTAAAAGAAGATATGAAAAAACTTGTTGTGGAAGAACGTAAAAAAGATACATTTGGTAGTTTCAAACCAAAGCCAACAATTCAATTTGATTTTTCCTTTAATGATTCTATTTTAGATACCGATACCGCCAAATAAGGAGATATAGCATATGAAATACATTCTTAAACTCGGCTTAATTATGGTTATGCTGTTATCTACTATTATTATTGTAGGCTGCGGCAAAAGTGAAAGCGAAAACAAGTATTTAGGAACTTGGGTTGGCTATGATGGCAACAATGTTATGTACCGTATAACATTCCAAGAAAATGGCAAAGAATATATGGTAACAGAAGATAAACTAGCTTATAAATCAGAGAAGAACTATCCTAAACCCCATGGAAGCCTCTTCCCATCATTTGATGATAGTGTAAAGCAAGCCAATAATACGTATAACATCAACTTTATTCTTCAAAAAGACTCTCGAACAACAACAGCTAGAGAGATTACACCAAAAAATGAAAAAGATGATAAAGAAAAAGATACGTATAAAAATCAACTCAGCTACGATGAAGGTCGTACAATCATTAGATATATCGAAAAAGACAATACTTTATTAATTAATGGTATTCGATATAAAAAAGAAACATCTCCAGATGTAACTAATGATATTTTAAAGCAAATGCAAAATGCTAGACGGATTGAATTAGAAACAAAATTCCATAAATATGGTAATCGTGCTATCGGTTCTAACCACAATCTTGTCATTATTGATAAAATCACATTTGATGATAGCGTGTTAACTAATAATAAATAAATCCTACTATTATAAAATGCACCCCAAAATTGTATCCAATTTTGGGGTGCATTTTATAATAAGGTTATTTTTTATATAGTATTCTTTTACATCGCACTAGTCATAAGTAGTTTATCTACCAAGAACCAAAGCACAAAGATAGCGCAGAATAGTCCTGCAGTTAGTCCCATAGATGGCGTAGTATCAA
>CALISH010000117.1 GCA_938041275.1 uncultured Solobacterium sp. | reverse complement strand
GAGGGTAATATAGTACCTAAGAATAAGCAAATGGATATTAAAGGTCTTCCAATCAATAAGTCTGTGTTTAAAGACAGTATTAAAGATGAGCTTCAAGGAATACTTAGAGAGAAAGTATTACTTAAACCTGAAGTAGACCAATTAGAAGTTATTGGTTTATTAGCTAAAATTGAAAAGAATATCCATGATAGTATCAAGTCTGGAGAGAAAGACTATTACAAACCAGTATCTGTAAAATCTATATCTTCATATGCAGACCCTATGAGAATACAAGGTATTAAAGCAGCTATTGCATATAATGAAGCTATACGTGATGAGGGCACTGAACCAATAGATTTAGATAGCAGAAACTATCTAGAAATACTTAAAGTTAATATTAGAGAGAAAAACATTGGTGAATTACAGCAGTCTAATCCTGCGGTATATGAAAGACTTATTAAGTTCTTTGATAATAATAGAGCAACGTATAAGGGAGAGATACTTGCTGTTGCAGTACCAGCAGATGAAAACTTACCAAGCTGGGTATTAGACTATGCTGATTACTTTGAAATCATCAATACCAATATCAAGAACTTCCCATTAGAGTCTATTGGTATAACTAGATTCGAAAAGGAAAATGTAAACTATACTAATATTATAACTATTTAAAGGAAACTGTGCTATATGGCAAATTTATCTAGAATAGATGATTTGATATATTTCATTGCAGACTGTGGTAAATTTGAATATGCTAAGTCTATAAACGATGGATGGAAAGCTTGTAAGAATACTAAGTTTGATAAACTTGAGTATCTTATGAATGTATATGAATCATCAAAAACAGCTAATTGGTTTAAGAGCCAAAGATGCTCAGCAAAAGTAACATTTGTAAGTATATTCCGTAATTTTATGAATATACTAGACCCTAGAAGTAAAGAGTTTGAAGAGATAAACAAAGAATACTTCAAGATGCTTAATGTGCAAAAGACAACCATTACTCAGATTAATGGATTATTGAATGGTAATAAGCGTAGAAAATTGTAAAGATATACCCAGTATAGTCAATGACTATACTGGGGTTTCTTTTGTCTTAGAATTTAGGGTCAGTGAGTATATCACCATCTAATGTCATAGTTAAAGAGAATAATGCTTGGATACATTCATTAGTATTTTCTATTACTGATTTACAACCTAAGTCGATGAAATGAACATTAGAATTTAGTTGTTTTTTCAATTCAGCATTAGCTTCATCTGTGAATATACCTTTGATGGTAACCATATCACCATCATAGTCACCACCAATAGAACCTAAATAAGCATTACAGATATTCATTGTATCAATAAACTTATTTGCGGTATTAGTACCAATATATTCATCACGAATCTTAGGATAGTTCTTATAGAACGTACCATCGAATTCTAGACTTTCAGTTTCAATAGTAGACGATAATTTACATTTAGTAGTGAACTGATTATAGAATGTATCGATAGGGAAACGTGTAATAAGAATCATCTTATCTTTCACTGCTTCTGTAGCCGCCATAAAGATTACATCACACCAAGTTAGTTTACGTTGTAGCTCTTTTGCTACACCAGAATCGTTATCCTTAGCAATATCTTCTACACGTTTAAACCTAGCTTTAAAACGCATATACATTGTTTTATCTTTATAACCAATACGTTCCATTTCTTTAGGACTAATAGGAGCCTCTACTGGTCTAAATCTGTCAGAGTAACCATGGATAAAACGGTCTAATTCTTTCTTAAGAACTAAGTCATTGAAATATGTTTGCCAATCATCTATTCTAGGATATAAAACTTCACCTTTGGAGCCAATACACTCATATGTAGTACGGCCAGCAAATTGCTCTTCAAAGAACCTTCTCATATGAAATAGTACAAATGGGAAGAAGTTAGCAGCTGCCGATGTCATTGGTAACACCGAGTATTCCAAGTTACATTCTAGGTCCCCAAGATTTTCAACTTTAAGATTTGGCGAAGACAAAACTAGACGTGTAGCATAGTCTGTAGTCTTACTAATATTAGTACGACGTAATACACCAAACTTACCAGGAATACCGCCATTAGGATTAGACTCAGTACCAGAGCCAAACCAGTTATAGACTTCTAATAGTAAATCTTGTATACGTCCCTTATTAGCATCACCAATATTAATACCATAGTATTTAGACTCTTCTAAAGATTTAGCTGATACTAATACGTTTTGGTATAGCTTATTAATATCACCAACTGAGACTTTACCACCATCGCTTTTAACGTCACGATAGTATGGTGGAATGATTAATAGTTTAGTAATAAAGAAGTTCTTACGGTTACGTTCCAAGAACTTAATAAAACGACTACGTTTAGTAGAACCAGTTTCTCTAAACTTAACTTTGTCTATATTCTTATATAAGAACTCTAAACCAGTTTCACCATTCTCATCTTCAACGAATTGACCATCTGAATCTATTTTAAAGAACTTAGTACCTTTAACTATTTCTTTGACTTTACGGTCAATCTTACACCATATCTTATATACCAATGGCGCTAAGAATCTACCATGTAAATCAATATAAGCGAAAGTACCAGCACGAGTTTGTTTAGTGATACCAAAGATGATATTAGATAGTAACCCATCAGGAGTTGGATTACCATTTACATCAAAAAATATAGGATTTGTTATCGGTTGTAGATTATTCTTCTTTACGAAGTCATCCATATCTAATAAAGAGACCTCTAAGTGATCTCCTCTAAGTTTATCTGCCATATTTTTATAACCTCCGTAGTTATTAATATGTAGAAGTCCCATAGTCCTATATGTGGACTATGGGAATCTACACATCTAAACTCTACTGAAAACCATTTGTATTTCAGTTGGCTTATGACATACACAGGAAATTGCAATATTCGTGTTATGGCGATTTATTACCTTCCCATTGTAATCTGTTTCAATGCTTTTAAATGCATCAATATTTGATTTATTACCAAATATAGTAACTGCTACACTATCTTCACATAGGTCAGACTTGACAATTTTATTATCAAGACAATCATATGGTGCTAGTATAAAATATAAGATATTATTCTCGGTAAATAGACGACAAAATGTAGATAATGCATCTGTTTCTCCCATAATAAATTTAGATGAAAACTCTAGTAAGTCCATTTATGTCTCCGAAAATTATAAATTAAAAAATAGATTTATATACAGCCAACTCAGCATGTCTAATATGGCATTGCTGGTGGTGTCTTTTATTATAATATTTGTCTCTTCCAATAGCTTTATAAGAGCAACACTCTTTACACATTTGATTTGTACATACAGCGCACTCATCTTTAGATCTATCATAAATATACTCGGATACAAAGTCATTATATATCTCAGGTATACGATTATATTCTAATAGATCTACTTCTATAGCATCAGCATAGATTCCTTCATAGATTGCACAGCAAGTGCTTATCTTACCATCAGATGTTACAACAAGCATTTCTCCGTAGTTGCATATAACCGTTGGTTCTTGATTGCTATAATAATCATGAAGATTATAAAGATCTATAGCTGTAGTCTTTATAAAGTTAATTGTTTCTGTAAGACTCTTTCTAAAAGTGTCTACAACTAATGGAATTGTATAAGAATTGTAATCACGTATAAAGTAGTATTCAATATTCTTATAGCCTAATTTATATAGAGTCTCAAAAGTCTCTTTCATATTATATACTTTTTCAGTAATGGCATATCTAATAATGATATCATCAGCAAATCCAGCTATACTTAATTTCTCAAGTGTATCCAAAGTATTTGATGGTATATTACCCTTAAGCTTTCTATAAGAGTCTTCACCATCATATGATATACTGATAGTTCGTTGCTCATCTTGAGTTGCTATTAGAAAAGATTTAAGCATTTCAAAATTAGTTCCATTACTATATAGACGCCAATCTATTGTAGTATCTTTATATCTAGTGATTCTATTTAAAACTCTCATGGCTTTCATTACTAATGGTAGTCTATCTTTGGTAAATAATTCACCAGAGTTCAGTCCTATAGTTAGCTTATCAGAAATATTGATATTCTTAAGCATTTCTAGTAAGTCATCCCATCTGGAGAATCTTTTACCACTATTAGTATCACCATGTAAGAAACAATAGCTACAAGCCATATTACAATCTTTATTAAGAATCAATTCTAAATCTGATAGAGTAAAATCATCTAAGGTATTAATAGTCTTTTTAGGGATAGTATACATTAGATAAGTCCTTCTTCCATCATTTGTTCATTAAGATCATCAGCTTCGTCTCTAGTTAGTCCTTCAAATCCAGGTATCTCATGTCCATTCTCTCTAGCAATATCCATTTCTAGTAATTGTCTACCAGTATATTTTTGCTTATTGAATTTCTTCTTAGATTTGTTCTCAAGTTCTTTTTCTTTCTCACGTTTCTTAATAGCTAAACGTTCTTTATACTTAAAGTATCGTAGGGCTACCATGTACCATACAGGGGCATTCATTAATTCCATGATAGTTATTCTCCCACGATACTCATAAGATAACCTGTTAATTTGCTCTAGGAGTTCAAAACTTGTACTAACCGATGTCGTATAAAAACCAATTGTTGAGCTGGAGCCTCGGCAGCTTGAATTTCATCACCACATTCAGGGCATTTAGCCGCTGGCATTTGGTAAGAGATACTAATGGATTCAGCATACTTATCTGCATACTCACCAATACGATCACTGATATCATTTAAGTCGATATCACTTAACGTATTGAAGATTTTATATAGAGAAGCAATACGATATTTGTATGTCTTAACTACATCATTCTTATCTGTACGGAAAGCAATTGGAATCAATGCTTCTTTTTCTTCATCAATACGATATAAGGATTTAATTGTAGCAGCCATACCAACGAAAGTATCATACTTTTTAGTCATAGCTTTATCTACAAAGTTGATTTCAAATAGGATATTGTATAATGTGATAGGGCCTACACCAATAGCATATTTATCAGACACTTCCATTAAGTCTTCTTCTAAAGTACAATCAACGGATGGGTCTTTTTGATATAGTTTATCGAATAGCTCTTTATCTTTATCAGAACCAAATTTAACCATTTCCATGATTTCACGTTTTTCTGCAAAGATATTATCACATTTAGTATTTTGGCATTGGAACCCAATGATATTAGCATTTTGGAAGCATGCTTTATATACAGCGAAGTATAAGTGGTCAATATCAGCATAGTGAATTTTCTTACACCAGTTTTCAAAAGACCCAGCATTACATTTAGGGTGCAAGTGTTTCCAAATCAATTCAAATTGAGCACGTGCAGCTTCAACGTTATTACGTCCTTCTTCTGTATTAATTAAGTTTTGGATTTCAATAGCAGATAATGGAGAAACAGATACAGAAATACCAGTATAAGGTAATACCCAAGTAAAGTATGGAGTTTCTTCAGCTTGTTTACTTAAGATATTACTTGCTGGCATAGTAGATTTAAGAATCTTAAATTTAGATAAATCAGTTTTTGTTTTATTAGGAACTAGCATAGTACGTAATTGATCTTTGAACGTAGCCATACGTTTGTTTAATCGTTCTTCACGTTCTTTTTCTTCAATTTCACGCATTTCATCAGCTAGACCTAAGTCATTAATAATATCATCATCAATGATATCTAATTCTTTATCAGCTTCTTCAGGATCAACTACAGTTTGTTCTGGTACTGTTGGTTGATCAAATAGTTCAGCTTCAATATCATCTATAGATTCTTCTTTATCTTCAGTAGGAGTTTCTACTGTTTTAGTTTCAACTTTCTTAGCTGGAGATTTCTTACGTGCTTCTGCTAAAGCAATAGCATTACGTTCTTCGATTTCTTCTTTAGTAAGAGCTTCATCTGTATTTACTTCAGCATTCTTATCATAAGTAGAAACTACACGTACATCTCCACCTTCGATTTCTTTACGTTCTTCGTATTCATTAGCCATACGTTGAACTTCTTCAATAGCTGGTCCGAAACGACGTTGGAATGCTCGACGAGTTTGTTCATCGAAATCATTTATTTTCTTTTCGTATTCTTTTTCAGCAAAGTTTTCATTTTCATATTTAGCTACGTCTTCAATAGCTACTTCTTTAATAGCATCCTCTGTAGGATTACCTAAGTTATATAGTGGGTTATCACGAATACTTTTAGGTTTTTCTTCTTCTACACGTTCTACTGGTTGTGCCTCTACAGGTGTTTCTTCTTTAGCTGGTGCTTCTACAGCAGTGTTTTCTTCTGTAGTTGCATTAGCTTCAGCTTGCAAATCAGACAAGGAAAGAGTTTTCTTTTCCATCTAATAGTCCTCCTTAATTATAATTGGAAATATCTTTTAAAGTAAGGTTATCCTTATTAAAAACTAGATTGACAGATGATGTGTCAATAGTCATTCTAATAAGTAATACATTTACGTTGATAAATGAGCAGTCTACTGTAATAGAAGACATAGGAGCAAGATACGTTTGTATTTGATTCTTTGCTGTATCTTCTAATTCATGCAGTCTATCACTATTTATAAATTTATATCTACTATACAAACCAATACCACAATCTGGATTGTTTTGTAATGTACCAGGTTCTAATAAGAATAATCTAATAATATCTACAGCTATAGCTCTAGCATTAGTATATTCTGTTGGTCTATTAAACGAATCTACTGATAAAGCATATTCTTTAATCTTAGATGATGTCTTATATTTATTAGTATCCATAATACCTCCTTTCGGCTTATTTGGGTAGCTTTAAGCATCTTATTATAAAGTTAGCCCTGTGAAAACATACATGTAAACTGCCCTAAAGGAGGTACATATGGCAACGAAAAGATTCAAATGTCCTTTCTGTGAGAAACGTTTAGAACGTGAACCATTGGTAAGACATATACAAAATAAACACCAAGAACTAATCCCTGAGGGTTACTCTGCAGCTAGAATTGTATTCAATACAATTAATAAAAAGTCTAAAGGAACTTGTGTTATCTGTAAGAATGAAACACAATGGAATGAAAAGACTTGGAGATATAATAAATTTTGTAGTGAGAAATGTAAGAAAGAGATGCGTAAACGTGCTTTAGAAAATATGCATAAGATATATGGAAGATATACATTCATGCATGATCCAGAGCACCAAGAAAAGATGTTAGCTAATAGACGTATATCTGGTACATATAAATATTCTGATGGTACTACATTTACTTATACCGGGACTTATGAGAAACGTGCTATTGAGTTCATGGACAAAGTTCTACATATCCCTAGTGATGATATTATGATGCCTGGTCCAACTATTCAATACGTAGACCAAAATGGTGTTACACGAAATTGGATTACGGATATATATTATATACCATATAACCTCATAATCGAAGTCAAAGATGGAGGTGATCATCCTAATACTAGAAGCATGCCAGAATATAGAGCTAAGCAAAAAGCTAAAGAGTTTAATATTATCACACTATACAAGTATAACTATATTCGTCTTACTGATAATAACTTTGCACAGTTATTAGCTATATTCATGGAAATGCGATTCAAGCTAGAGGATAATGATAATACTAAGACTTTCAATATTAATGAATTCACTTCATGGTGTGAGAATGCCATCAAGGAGAAGATTAATGTCTAATCTAAAAGAGTTCACTGCTAATGTTGGTGGAGTTCCACCAGCTAATGCTAGTGATCAAATTGTAGTACAATATGGTTATAGTAACTCTTTTACTGGTGATGAATCAGTAGAGGGCTATGGTTTAACCAAAGACCTAGAAGATGACACTATTAAAATAAAATCTTCTGATGGTACAAAAGAATATAAGAAATCAGATTTCTTAAAAGACCGTAAGTTTAACTTATACCGTTTCAAAGGTGAAGATAAACGTAAACTAGAAGCTAATAACTTCTATGAGCAATTGACTGGTATGGAACTAATATCCCATGACCAAATCAAATATAATAAAGACTTTGAAGAGATTACATTTGAACCAGATAAGACTTTGGTTGAAATGTCTTCTGTTATTGCTACTCTAGAGCAAGAAGCAGAGATGGCTGAAATAGACTTCTCTAAGTTACCTGATGACTATATGCCATTGATTGGTGAATTAGAAAAGAATAAAGCCAAAGAGATAGTTAGAGACCATCCTGATATTGATGTGATGACGGATAATGATGGGTACTTTGCTATTAATGTAAAGACCATGAATCGTACTGATTCGGCTATTGACTTGATGATGTATTATTAACTGATAATGTATTATCTGATACACCATGTAGCAATTGTGATAACTATACTAAAGAAGCATTCTTAAACTGTGACCCTAATTCATTTGTATTAGCTACACCAGAATCTGAGAAAGAATTAGATGCACAGATGGATATCTTCTATGGTTTAACTAATGACCAACAACGTTTCTCTGATGACGTATCTATTCGTCTATTTGGTAAAACTA
>CALISH010000116.1 GCA_938041275.1 uncultured Solobacterium sp. | reverse complement strand
GCTGGCCCAGCTGGAGGCTCAGGAGTAGGTGCCACTGGTGGGTTAGCTGGTGTTGGTGCAGGAATAGGTTCTTCTGGTGCTGCTGGTCCAATTGCTGGATCTTCAGGATCAGGTGTTGGATCTGAATGTTCTGCAGGGTTTGGAGTATCAGGCATAGGCACTTCTGGTGTCACTGGAGGTACTGGTAAGATTGTACCAGTATTATTTTCATCTACATGAACCCCTAAATAGCCTAAGTCAGGTACATGTGGTTTAGGGTATGGATAGGAATCCGTAATATCTCTTGTTACTGTATGTACTGCTGTAGGGTCATACAATGGATCATCCAATCTGTATTTGATTACAGGAACGTTATCACTAGTCGTGTCCTTTACTGGAGCACTAGGTGTTGTTTGAGGACCAGCCATTGGAACGTCTTTAGGATTATTTTTCAAATCATAAGTAGGAACGCCGATACCACGAGAGCGTTGTTCATTACGCAAACGCATAAGAGCAGCTTCTGCTTGGCGTTCTTGTTCCTCTTTGAGTTTATAGATTTCATCGAGCTCACCTTTACGTACTGCACCAAATGCGTACATATCGGTTGTAGGAGCTTGTTCATTTAAGAAGAGATTAATAATCTTTTCTTCAAAACCAAACTCTTTCATTAGAGCACGAGCATTTTGTAGATCCATATTAATATGAAGATACTGAATCATTTCATAAGGTACTACTGTGAGCTGGAATGGTTCACGATAAGTATCAGTCAACGGATCTGAATTTTCATGTGCTACGATAAGCATTTCATTAGCATCATCCCAAATAGTTGGGACAAAGCCTAAGTTATATTTGTGATTATTATCACCATAGACAAGTATACCGCTGACAGGAGTATCATGATTACTATTGACAGCTTTTCGCTTATCTTTTACTAGTTTAATTATAGTTTTTTCCATAACTAGTATATTCTCCTTTTCTCTTAAGAGTTTTTACAAATTGATCGACAATGTCTTGAATCCAATCCGGCAGAGTCAAGACGGTTACGCCCATATTATCATTAGTTGAGACAATTATATACCTGTTATAGATGGCACTTTTACAGCCCGGGTTGTATCTTACTACCCGTTTTAGGTGGTGATATAATAGAGAATGACCTTTCGTTTCCTCCATTGTAACGCCACGTTCAAATGCTCTTTTAAGAAACGTTTTTTGTTTCTTCTTCGATTTGATATTGACTCTTTCTTTCATTCTCTTAGAGAAATGATGAGATAGAGTATAATCATTATCGAATTCGCATTTTTTCGTAAGGGTCTCTTGCATGTAAACCCAACCGCTCTTGATAGATCTTTTCTTGAACTTGATTCAAGAGCTCTGGTTGGAACACTCCTTGCTTGAGATAGTTAATGAACGGTACTAATGCTTCATACACTAATTGGTTAATTCGTGCTAAAGCTTTATAGTAATTCAAGAAACCATCATCATAATAATTGAACTCCTCACCCGTTTCCATACATTTATGCTTAAACGTTTCAGCATATTGTACGGTTCTTCCATAGAAGTATGCTTGTAAATGAGCTGCTTGCAATAATGCATCCAAGAATCGTTCATTAGTGAACACTTCTACATACATATTGCAATCGATATTAGCATGAGTAAAATCATTAATAATTTGCTTAGCTAATCTTGTATATTCTTTAATGGCTTTATCGCCATAGTATAGTAAGAAGTTCTTGTTTTGCTTATTGTTATTGATTTCACGGTCAATACAATTCTTACGCTTCTTACCACCTTTTTTACCTTTAGCCAATCTAACATCAAACGGTCTAGTACCAGTGATGATTTGATTGGTTAAACCAGTTTCTTCTTTAAACTTATCTTCATAACCTCTACGGAAATAAATCTCCGCTTCACTAGTTGGTTCAGTTGGGAAACTTGGTACCATGATTGGTTGATTATTTTGTCTGAAGAACGCTATATGCTCTTCAGCTCTTGCTTGACCCATCTTATATGCTTCACTATTAGCAGTGATATTATATTTAGGGTCTACCTCGATATTTGGATTATACATATTAGATTTCTTCCCCTTCGTTCAAAGATGTAACTGCTTGGAGTAGTCTAGACCCTGGTTGAGACAAATGAACAGCGTTCTCATAATTTCTTCGTTCAGTTTCGCTCATATTTTGGATCTCATGTAAACTATCCAAGTAGTCACCTAATCTAAATCCATCATTGTAAATATAGTTTCCATCCTCATCACCTAAGTCTTCTAGGTATAAGATGAAATCTTTCAACGATCTAAACCCATTAACTGGGTCTTCAGGTTTAATAGACCAGTTAGAGATAAGAGATTCTTCAAAGTCAATGATATCTACGTTTGCAATTACATACTCACGTACTACATCTTGACCTGTAATAAACTCAAATGTCTTTTCTTGGTCATAACCCTCAATAAAGTAAATAAATAGAGTATATTTTCGGTCCTGAGGATCGATATACTCTTTCTCTTTTGGTTCATCTTCAACTTTGACGAACATTGATCGGATCGGCTTATTGCTGACCCCTTTAATATTATTATTATATGGCATATTAACGCCTCCTTTCATACTTATAATATATAACTCTAGTAGAACTTAGGTTTGCGTTTTACATATATCATATAATCAGAGAATCTAGTTATACCAGTATAGATTAAGTTAGGCATAATATCCTTACGCAACCACTCTTCAATGAAGATACCAGAATAATACTGGGACCCTTGAGAGAGATGTGTAGTAATAGCATATGCTAACTCAATCTTATTCCCAGGAGAGTAAGGACTATTACGTAGTCTATTCTTATCATCATAGTCTGCATTGAAATAATCATAGTCACACTTGACATCTCTAAATAATAACCTACCCTGTCTAAGGTCTATCTTAAAGATATTACGTTCACTACCACGAGAAGATACATCAGGGAAGTTCTCTACTGTACCACGTAGTCCATTAACTAAGTTAATACCATCACACTCTATACTCCAGTTATTCTTTCTACAGATAACTGGTTCGCCGTGTGTTGGTAACTTAGACCGTACACCACGTAAATCCCGTAGATAACTATTAATAGTTTCTCTTGTAGCATTCTTACATGTCAATATTATAGGAGACTGTATTAAGAAGTCATCGGTAAGCATATCCTCATCGATAACTACAGCGTTATTATAAGTCCCATAATGTATAGGCAACCCTTTAATAGCTCTATCAGCTAGATAGATAATACCAGAGTTCTCTCCTTGACGCATAATATCTGTTAAAAAATGAACCTTGCCGTCTACTAAGTAGCCTGGGTCATCAGCTACAGGTGGTAGCTGATTTAAATCCCCACAAGCTATAATCTTAACACCGAAAGATTCAATATCTTTAACCATAGACTTAGGTGTCATAGATGCTTCATCTATTAAGATAAGTTTAACACCCTCTAGTTGCTCACGTTTAACAAACTTAGTTGTAACTTTAGGCTTGTTAAAGTATGGATCCATAATAGGTCTTCCTAATCCGTCATATTGGATTTGTTCTATAGGTTCATATATAGAGGCGTGTATAGTCTTAGCTGTAAATAATCCTCTATTACGCATAACTATAGCGGCAGTACCGGTAAAGCTCATAGGAAGTAACTCGTCTATGGATAACCCTAATCGGTTAATAATCTCGAATAGTACTACAGTCTTACCAGTACCAGCAGCACCAGTATACTGGAATACTAATTCAGAACTATTATTAAACCAGTCGACAGCAGCGTCAACAACTGCCTGCTGTCCTGGGTTTAATTGAAGTTTCATTATCTCACCCTCTTGAATACAACAAAGGTTTCATAATGTCTATCATCAGTATATACTGTAAGTAATTGATATCCACGAGCTGTCATATTATCAATACCATATGTGGCATACTTAGTCTTATAAAGCATAGACTTAGTATCACCAACAGCTGGTGTATATTCTTGTAAAGATGTATTGTTTTGTGCTACAGCTACATTAAATCTTTGATCAGATGGCTCTTGTCTTACCAAATCAGTATGGTAATATACAAAAGACCAAATACCTATAAGAATAATAGCTATAATACACCCAATAAACGTTTTCATATTATTTTACCCTTTCATACATAACAGTAATTGCTAATGGTTGGAATGGTACATTTGAAGTATCAGTTATTTGTTTTACCTTATAACCACGAGACTCCATATCAGCTATACCAGCATCTACAGATACTGGTAGATATCTAACTAGTTTAATACCACCAATATCTGGTGTAGCTTTTTCTAATGACCTATCATTAATCATAATAGCTATATCATATGTCAGATATTTTTCTGTATCAGTTCTAGTATCTATCCCACAGCTTGTAATAAATAATGTAATCGCTGATAGAAATATAATCATTAAAGTTTTCATACTATTGTACCCGTGTATAAACAACTACAGTTCTTCCGCCGCCAAAACCACTATCACGTACAGTTACACCTTTAATTTTGAAACCACGATCTTTCATATCAGCTATACCTTGGTTTACTTCAGCATCATACTTATAAGAAACTATAACTGTATCATTTATAGCTGGGTTTACGTCTTTTAATGCAGTTTCATTATAATCAACTGCTCTATTATGGGCTGAACTAAACGTTGTAGTGCAACCTGTAACAGAAACCAAAGAAATTATAAGCATTGCTAAAATAATAAGTCTCTTCATTTTTACTTCACCCTTTTATATACTACAATAGATTGATCTTTTAAATCATCATGAACCATTGCAACCACTTCATACCCTTGAGCTATCATATCATTAATAGCATCACTTGATGGATAGTCATATGCAACTGCTATTTGTCCACCAATAGCTGGAATATATTTATTCTCCACTGGATGCACTTTAGAGTGTTTTTCTGATGTATTTACACGGAATATACCAAATGCGGCACTAGCTATAGTAAATACGGCCATAATAATTAATACTATAACCGCAATATACATTATATATTTATTTATTTTCTGCTGTGTATTCAAATCCATAGTTACCACCCTCTCTTAGCTCTACTACGTTCTTTGATAGCTTCCATTTCAGATTGAGTGAAGTCTATTTCTTTAAGATTGGAAGTATCATAGCCACATAAATAATTTATGCAGTCCATATACTTAAGACTGTCATTGTAATAGATACCAGATGTGTAAGTTACACCATTATCCATTACAATTTGAACTTGACCCTTAATATCTCTTTTCTTAGGATTAACTTTAGCATAAGTCACCACTGTAGGAGATTCTTGGATCAAATCTAGATACATATCGAATAATGTCTTCATAATAGCCACATTATTCAAAGGATCATAAATAACTGGATTTTGTAGAGTCAATGCTTGAGCATCTTGCTCAAAGCATAATGGTCTACCTTTGATAAATACAGGAATTAACTGTCCTGCATCAGTTTCAAACATAATTTGAAGAGACTTAGCAGGATTGTATACTAAACCACAGGTATAGAATACATCCTTTTCAAATTCTTGCCTCGTATAAGTTGGAATTTTTTGAACGCTAACAAACATGCTTCCCATAAGAGTACCTTTCTACCTCTGAAACAGTATTGTAATCAGGAGGATTTACGACATGAATGAATATAACACAAATACCGACTTCCAGCATACTGAAATCGGCATATTAACGTCACCTTGCGATAAATATAAGCCAGGATTTCAAACTTTCTATTTACCCTCATTGAATCCTATGAATCTTAAGTCTAGCACAAAGCAAACTATAAACGTACAACCATCAAATCTTATCAATAAAGAACCTATTAAGGGTGGTAAGATTCAGGTTGGGTCTAATATATTAGTGGAAATGCCTAAAGAAGTTGCTAGACAATATCCATATAAGTATATCCCACCTGGGACTAGATTTATAATCGGTTTCCCTAGTGGCGATATTACTAAACCAATTGTTATAGGGAGGGATTACGATGCCTACAGAGATAAGTAGTATCCAAGAATTCATTAGTATGAAACCAGTGAATAACTCAGACTTTCATGCTTACTCGTACTATATGAAATCGTCACCCAAAGGGACATTGGAAATCCCTTTTAGAAACTTAATCACTACAGATTATCTTAATGACTTCAAGAGAGAAGCATATAAGATAACCTTAACTGATGAAGAGTTTCGTAAATATAAATATAAACCAAAGCTTTTAGCACATGATATCTATGGTAATAGTGAATTCCATTACATCATATTAGCTATCAATGGTTTATATAGTATTAAAGACTTTAATAAGAGAACTATATACTTGATTCCAAAGAATGAACTACTTAATTTACTTTCGTATGTCTATGCTTCTAATAAGAAGTATATAGATTCTTATAACTATTCACATGATATAAACTAATCTACTCACGGAAGAGTACACTGTACTCTTCTGTGTTTTAATTTATATCATATGATGGTTCTTCTATAAACATAGGGATTGGTTCTGCACTTCTAAACATTGGTTTGATTTTATCTTTCATACCATGTTGCTCAGCAAAATACCCTACGGATAATATACTTTGATTTGGTAATGCTACAAACATAGATGGAGATTTAAACTCACCTTGACGTGGAGACCATTTCCTAATAAGATTTAGATATTCTCTTGCTTGAGCCTTATCTAAAGCCTCATTAGCTCTGCCTTTACGTACATATACCATCTCATCAAATTCTTCTGGTGGGATATATGGACATATATCAGATTCTAATGCATTAACAGGAATCTCTAAGTTATACCTAATCATATCTAATGAACGATCAGTATACTCAGATTTCTTAAACCCATTAATCTTATCTTGATTGAACTTGTCAACTGTCATTTCTAGTTTAGCTATAGCAAATGGATTAACTCCTCGAGCGATAGCTTTAGTTCCACTAGGTAATGTGCCAGAATATTCTGGTGTCATCTTCTTCTTTTGACGTTCTAATCTAGCTTGTTCTTTATCTACAGGTTTAGCGTCATCTTTAGATTCCTCTTTAATAGGAATCTTAGGATCTGTAGACTTTAATTCGCTTTCAGCACTCTTTACTTCTTCTGGCTTAGTATTTCTTACAGATTCAGCATTTTGTGCTGCTAATGATAAATCAGTCATAGTCAATCTATAAACTGGTTGTGTACATCCTACGTCACAAAGCAACTCAACTGGTTTCTCTGGATTGAATGGATGATAGAATCTCTTAGGTGCGTTAGTACCATAACGACTCTTAATGAGAGAGAAGCCCATATATGGATTATCTGCGGCATCTTTCTCAGGAATAATGATAATACCACTATCGATATTTTCTAGAATCTTGATAGACTCACCGATATTATTACGACCGACGCATTCTACCAAGTTATTACGACTAATCTTACGTCCCTCATCGATAGCTTTAGCTGCTTCACGGTTTAATTGTGACGCAGTTATTACTGGAATATCTTTGTCTATAGCAAATTGTTTGAACTCATCTACTACAGAACCTAATGCCATGTATGGATCTTTACCTAGAATATCAAAATCACGACATTTAATACGTTTGATATAATCTTGTACCATACAAATGACTTCTTTATTACTATCGGCTAACTCATCATACAATGCATATACATAATCAGTATCTACAGTATTAGCTGGGATATACTTAATAACGATATCAATAGGGTCATCATCAGTTACCGCAAAACCATTATTCTTAAATTGCTCTGTCAATTCTTCTAATGATAATCTTCTATCAAAATCTTTAGCTACTAAGATACCATGTGCACGTTCAATAGTTTCTTCAAGAGAATTTTCCATTGTAAGATACACAATACATGGTCTTTTAGTTGGATCTTTAGGTTGATACTCCCTATTAAACTTTTTCAATTGCAATGCTAAGTTAAGCATTGTCATTGATTTACCCTCACCTGGTAGACCGAATAGTAGATAAATACGACCATTCTCGAAACCGCCAGAGATAATATTATTAAATGCTTGCATACCAGTCTTAAGCTTAGTGGATGGGTTATGCAAACGGTCATATACACTACCCATAGTTCTGATAAATACATCAGAATCTGTCAATGAGAATGTCTCTGACCCTGTTGCTGTATTAGCTGTTTGACGTAAAGTCGTACCAATATCACGTAATCTAAAACGCATATCTTTTAATACTGCTTCACGTTCTAGTTGGCTACCGGCTGTAGTCAACTCAATGAATTTATCATGGGCTTGTGCCATGTATGTAATAACTGAATAGTTTTCATAGTCAGAATAGATACGTTGCTCTATAACTGAGAAGTCACTACTATTCAAGTCATTGTCTATTTGGTTTAATGGTAAGTGCTTCTTAATTAATCCATCAGAACACACTTCGATAAGAAGCTCTTTATCTTTATTACCATTAAGTCTTCTTTCTAATAAAGCCTTGAGAAACTTAAATACGTTTATATGCTTTTCTTGAGTCTTGATATCATAAACCTTTTCTGGGTCCATCTTATTCATAAGCTTTAACAACGTAGCTAAGATTTCTCGATTGTCTTGTCTGTATAACGTTTGGAATACGTACCTAACGTATATAACTAGATTAGGCCATTCAATCATGAATTTATTGTTTAATTCATTACCTCTAGCCATTAATCCTACCTCACTTTACTCTTTTAATAAATCGATCAATTGGTCAGTAGTTATAAAAGTATAACCCTTATTACTATTGATATATCTTGTGAGTATCTCGTACTCTGATAGATTCTTATCGGTAATATAGTCATACTCTTTAAATTTTTCCGAGACTTCGTTGGCTTGTTGTCTTATGATATCATTCTTAAAATCACATTTAAACTTAATCGAGCCGTCATTTCTAAATTTGTCTCTAAGTATATTAATATTTGGATGGTCTGCTGTAAGTTCTACACGGATATTATCAATACCCTGAGCTTTTAGGTCCATCAAATAGTTGTAAATGGTTACTGGGTCACTAGCTATCATATCATCAATATTGATGGTATCATATCTAAATGACTTAATGTGCATATATTTCACATAATACTGTCTTGTATAAGTATTATGTACTAAAATTATAAAGCCCTTAGGCTGTTCTTCACCAAAATTCCATCTAATTGGTGAACCGCAATAGTACCAGTCTCTTTCATAGCAACCTGGTACATGAACATGACCAGCAATTACTGGCCCATTTGATAAAATAAAGTTATTAATACTAAATATTGGGGATGGAGCATCTAAATCTTCTGCATTTCGCCCATAAATAGCTCCACGGATAGTTCCGTGTGCACATACAGAATCGTATGTCTCAGTATATAATATATTCTCATAATATTCTTTACCTAATCCAGGTATTTCAGGAATACAGAGAATCTTCTTACCATTTACATATTCAAACCGTATAGTCTCTATAACTCTAACATCTACAGTTTCATCGTTCATATATTGATAGAATAGCTTAGTTTGATTAGCATCATGAGATGGTGTACCATGTAAGATGAATAATGTACAACCCTTATTACGGCATACTGTCACCAATTCATCTACGAATTTCAATGCATAAAAGATAGCATCTGAATTGCCCATAAACTTATGATGAAACAAATCACCATTTATGGATACCAAGTCTAAATCGTCTATATTTGCTATTACATTAGTGAATTGCTCACTAAGAATCTTATAAGTTATCTCTGGGTTTATTACCCCAAAGTGTATATCTGATATATGTGCTTCTATGAATAAATTACTGTCTTTCATTGGCTTTCACCACCTAATACTAAGCTTAATTTGTCTTGTATTAGTACGTTGTATATGTAATAATTTTCTACGTTAAAGAATCTTCATTATAAACCTATTTAGACAAAAAATAATCAGAATAGAGCCATTGGCCCTATTCTGTTTTTGTGTTGTAATAGTATTCTAAGATATTACAGAATCCACTCATTAATGGACGAATGATGTTAATAAACATTTGTTCATCTTCTAAGCATTCTATACTAGCATTACCATCGGAGAATGATACATTTGCCTGCTCTTTCTCTTCATCATAATTGTAGATTCTGATATTGATATCTTCAAGATATGATAAAGTGATAGCAATCCTAATATGTGGTTTAGGAAAATAAGAAATGATTACATCATCATCTTTAAACTGAGCATCTAATCTATATTTAGATAAACCCATATCAGATTTATCTAATCTATCACCGGGTGTATAAAAAAAGATTAGTTTGGCTATTCTAATGAAACAAGCCATAGCTCTAAGTTCCTTATAAGATGGAGAGTGTTTCCTTAGTTTACTTAAGTATCTTGTAAACTTAAAATATGGGATAATCCCATACTTCTTATGAAGTATGAGATTACCATATTCGTTATCTTCAGAGATAGCTTTTAAGTTGTCGGATACTTTTACATTAGAATATCTTTTTCTTACCATATAGATATCCTTTCCTTTAAAAGTATACTTATAGTTCTACTCCATGAAGTTCCATAATATTTAAGAGATGAATGTTATTACCATTCTCATCTTTCTTATCCATATCTGGAACTTTATGAGTATAATCAGAGACATAGTCAAACATAATCTCCAATACATTGATACACATATCTTTGTTATCGTTGGTCATATTTACTCATCTCCTTGAAAATTGTATCCACTACATATTGACCAGCTATACCCATTTCGATGACTTTATCAAAAGCCTGTTTCATTTCTTGTGGGTTATTGAATAAGAATTTTTCACCTGGGGCTGATTTAGATACCAGAATACCTAATGCAGTATAAAG
>CALISH010000115.1 GCA_938041275.1 uncultured Solobacterium sp. | reverse complement strand
TCGCTGACTTTAACCCTTTGTCCGTTGACATAAAGGTAATATTCTTTTGGCATTTAATTTCCTCCATTTCTTTTTTTGTCTGCGTTTTTAGACAAAAAAAGGAGGACTTCTGCACATAAGCATAAGAAGTCCTCTGAAATGAAATAAACTTGCTCTTTCTCTATATTTTAAATTTGATTTTTTATGATAATTACCGGTATAAAAAAGGTCTATTGTTTTTTTCTATATGAATAACAGACCCCAAATAATACATAGCAATTACCTCCATTATTTAATCCATTTTTTCCTCACAAACAAAGATTGATTAAATCACTCCTGCTTTTTCAAAATGTTTTTTAAGTATCCTTGTTGCAACAAATGCTCCTATGCAAGCAAGAACAAAAGTTATCAAGCCAAATCCTACTGCCCACGAAACTTTGAAATAAGATAATGCTTCATTTATTTGTGCTTCGCTCATTTTCCATTTTGATGCTCTTTCCACAAAAGAAGCTGTCCCGAATAAAATTACAGGAATTACTGTTCCTAAAAAATCTGCTAATGCAAATGTCCCATATCCAATAATCATTCGTCCCTTGCTCTCATAATTTCCTATAATCAAATCACATATAATTCCACCGATTACAGCAAAGACTGCATGAGGCAAATGTCCTCCTGACAATGCAATTAAACCAAGAAGCGTTCCTGATATTGTAAATACACCCTTCTTTTTAACTTTTACAGCCATAAGAATATAAACGGTAGCAGCTATCATAAAGCTAACTCCTGAAGCAATAAATCCTCCAATAACTGTTGTTGCCATAGCAAATGCAACTGCCATGTATATGACAATTCCAATTGCATTAAAGATTCCGATTGTAATAAAATCACGACCATTCAATTTGTTTTTCATAAAAGTCCTCCTAATAAATTTTCTGTATTACTATCACAAGAGCAATCATCAAAGCTCCTAATAGTCCAATCATTAAGTCTGTTTTTCTAAACCGCAATTCTGTTAATGTTACCCTCTTCTCATCACTATCAAGTCCTCTAATAAGTGCTGAAGCTGACAGTTCATCTGAAATCTTAATCATTCTCATTAAAAGCGGAACAAGCGTATATTCAATATATTTAATTGGATGTAGCAATGGGAAAAATCTGCTTGTTACAATTCCTCGAATCTTCATATTCTCTTTTAATGCCTTGAGTTCTATTTTTATAGTTGGTACAAACCTAAGCAAAACACTAAAAGGTATACCAATGCTTCTTGGTACTTTCATTCTATTTAACGCTTCCAGCATTTCACTTACACTTGTAGTCTTTGTTATATATCCACCAAACATAGCGATTAAGGTCATTCTTGATGCAAAGTAAATAAACATATATATTGCAAATACAATACTTGCTTCACAAAATTTTCCAAGCCCTAACTCTATGCAGTATAAAAGCACAAAAAACAAGATAAAGCGTAACGCTCTTTTCCACATCCCGCTATATAAATATAGAAAAAAGGCAAAAACAATTAGTACAAAAAGTAGAATTGTATCACTTATAAAAAAGCTCGTAAATCCAACAATTGGAAGTAGAGTAAGTTTTATTCTCGGATCTATAGTTTTTCTATCTGACAAGCTCTCTACCTCCTCTCATCTTGTCTAATATGAGAAATTTATTACTTTCACTCATATCTAAAACAGTTTCTATTTTTCCATCTCCCATTACCCATAGCTTGCTCACTGTGTTTGCTAAAAACTCAAAATCATGACTTATTACCAAAACTGTTGTCCCAATTTTCAATTGTTCTTCAATCAGTTTTGCGACGGAAAGCATTGAGTCTTTATCACAACCTGATGTTGGTTCATCATAGATGAAAATCTTTGCCTGTTTCATCATTCCACAAGCTATTGTCAGTCTTTGTTTTTCTCCTCTTGATAAAGCAAACGGATGCTTATCAATGTATTTGTCTAAGCCAAGTACACTCAAAATAGACTTTGCCTTTTGAGTATTTTCTTTTTTATCTTTACTTGAAATACCAAGTAGCATTTCATCAAGTACACTTTCCGAAAACAACTGATAGTCTGAATCTTGAAAGACAAAATATGACATATCCATTAAATCTTTATGATTCAACTCCTTATCTTTTTCCGCCCATATTTTCCCCTCTTTTATCTTCTCAAGTCCTGAAATTACCCTTGCAAAAGTAGTTTTCCCGGTACCATTTAACCCAATAAGACCAATGGCTTTTCCGCACTCCATATTGAAATCAAGATGATTTAAGATGTACTGTTTTTGCTTATTTCCAACCTTTGTTATACTTGGATAACAAAATTTCAAGCCTTTTCCACTAATACTTTCATCATTTAATTGATATGAATCTTTCTTCTCACTTATCCTGTATTCTTCTAATTCAAGAGTTCTTAGTCCATTTTCATCCCAAAACTCCCCTTCAAGATGGATAACTTCTTCCCGACTCAAATCCTGTGCAATTTCTCCATCTTTCATCAAAAGAAAACGGTCAAATAAAGACTTTACATAGTACAAACGATGTTCAATTAGAACAACCGTTGTTCCTTTTTTCTTTAATTTCTCCAAAATTAAAAACAGGTCAAATGTTGCTTTCATATCCAAATTTGCTGAAGGTTCATCTAAAATTAAAACTTTCGGATTCATCGCATAGATGCTTGCAATAGCTATCTTTTGTTTCTGTCCGCTTGATAATTCAAAAACAGATTTTCCTTTCAGTTCCGGGGTATCCAGCTCTGCATATACTTCTTCTACTCTCTGTTTGATTTCATCTCTTGATTTGCAGATAGTTTGAAGCCCAAAAGCTATTTCTTCATCTGTCGTTGTCGTGAAAAACTGACTTCTTGGATCTTGAAATACAGTCCCTACAATATGCCCTACTTCATGAAGTAATAATTTGCTTATATCTTTTCCGGACGCAAAGGCTTCTCCTTTCATTTTGCCTTTGTAATAATGTGGAATAAGACCATTCATTACACTTCCAAGAGTGCTTTTACCACTTCCACTTTTCCCTGAAATTAAAACAAATTCACCTTTTTTAATTTCAAGATTGATATTTTTTAAAGCAGTTCGTCCATCTTCCCATTCATAAGAAACATCTTTTAACAAAATCATGATTATACCTCGTACTGAGCTTTCCATAATTTTGTGTAGTAACCATCTTTCTCAAGAAGTTCCCCATGCTTTCCTTTTTCAAGTAAATTGCCTTTTTGAAACACGAGAATTTGGTCAGCTTTTTGAATGGTTTTTAAATGATGAGCCACCACAAGTACAGTTCTATTCTTTGCAAGTTCTGTAATGGCATCTTGTATCAAAGATTCATTTACAGGATCAACATTACTTGTCATTTCATCAAGAATTAAAATAGGTGCATCCTTTAGAAAAGCTCTTGCAATAGATATTCTTTGTCTCTGTCCACCTGAAAGAATCCCACCATTTTCTCCAATATCAGTTTCATAACCTTTTGGTAAACTCATAATGAAATCATGTATCCTTGCTTTCTTTGCAGATTTAATGATTTCCTCTTTTGTAGCTCCTTTTTTACCTACCCTGATGTTTTCTTCAATCGTGTTATCAAACAGTTGAACATTTTGCATGACAATGCTGATACGATCTAAAAGCTCATCATAAGGAATATCCCTTATATCAATTCCTCCGAGTGTGATTTTTCCTTTATGCACATCATAAAATCTTAAAAGCAAGTTGGTTATAGTAGTCTTTCCACTACCTGATTCTCCAACTAAGGCTGTCATTGTTTTTTCAGCAATAGAAAAGCTCAATTTTTCCATTTTAAATTCATCTTTTTCATAGGAAAAATCTATGTTTTCAAAAGCTATATCATTATCTTTCGGAACAATTCCATTCACTTTATCCGGGATTACATCTGCATATAAAATTCTTGAAAGTCTTTCGTAACTATCTACCGCCGAAACATAGTACATATAGTGTTGTTCCATAGAAGCGAACGGCTTATAAAACTCTTTTGAAATTACTGCAAAGATAATAAAATGAAGTACATCAAGACTTCCCTTTATAACAAGTATTGCTCCTGCAATTAAAAGAACTAAATATCCAATATCCAGTAAAAACCCAAATATAGATAATTGTTTTGCCTTAAATCTTGAAGCTGCTTTACTTGTTTCTCCAAACTTCTTTGTTTTATTCATAAGCTCATTATCCAAGCTCTTATTGTTTGAAAAACTCTTTAGTACAGGTATTCCTCTAACATATTCAACAAATAAGCTAACCATATCAAGAAGTGCTGAGTTGTTCTGATTTTCTATTTTTTCAGATTGCTTAATTGTCATATATAGAAAGGCAAGTGCAATCGGAACGGATACTGCCATTATCAGTGCTAACTTTATATCAATATTTGCAAGACCAACAAATACGACTGCACCTATCAAAAAATCACCAAACATTCTTGACCACATATGTCCTACAACAAGGGACATATTATCAACATCTTTGTGTAAAATTGTATTGATCTCTCCCAGTCTTTCATTGGTATAAAATCCCAAACTGAATTTCTTTAATTTGATAATCATGCGTTCTCTTATTTGCTGAACAATATCAAAACCTGCACTATGCTTTTTCATATCCGCAACCATATTACAAATACCTTTGAACACTACAAGTATTCCAATCGCAATAAAATATTTATAAAGTCTATCTAAACTTGTCCCATCAAAGATTTGGAACAGTATAGAAAATACGATAACAATCATGGCTATGGAGCTTAGTCCATAAAGGGCAAAGAATACACTTGATATAATCAAATCTCTCTTCCCGGTTTTTGTAAGTAGTTTTAACATTTCTCTAAACATTTTCTGTTACCACCTCTTTCAAATTCCATCTATCTACCTTGTTCTGTGCTTCAACCATATCCTTATAGAACTCACATCTTTTCATCAGCTCTTCATGGCTTCCTGCATCAAGAACAACACCCTTATCCATAACAATAATTTGGTCTGAATCTCTAATCGTATTTAGATGATGAGCAATTGTAATGATGGTTTTATCCTTACTTAAATCATCAATCGCTTCACCGATTAGTCTTTCATTTTCACTATCAACAGCTGCCATTGCTTCATCTAATATCAAAATCGGTGCATTTTTAAGTATCATTCTTGCTATGGAGATTCTTTGTTTTTCTCCACCGGATAACTTAACACCCATTTCACCTACTCGTGTTTCATATCCATTTGGTAAAGCAGAAATAAAATCATGGCATCTTGCTTTTTTAGCTGCCTCTATAACTTCTTCTTTTGTTGCATTTAGTTTTCCGATTGATATATTTTCAAAAATACTTAAATCAAAAAGGATAACATCTTGCCCGACACTGCCAATCAGCATTGAGATGTTTTCTTGACTATATTCTTTTATGTCTTTTCCATTTATCAGTATTTGTCCTTCGTCTGCATCCCAAAATCCCATAAGCAAATTAGATACCGTACTTTTCCCACAACCGCTTGCTCCTACAAAGGCATTCAAACTATTTTTCTTAAAAGTCAAATTGATATTTTTAAGCTCAAAGCCATCTTTTCCGTATGCAAAATTCACATCTTTAAATTCTATGTTTCCAAATTCTAAACCTTGTTCTGTCTTTTTATTTGGAAGTGGAACTGTTAAAACTTTTCCAATCGCCTTTAATGCCTCGCTAAACACAATAGAAAAATGTTGCAATGTAGCTGTCTTACTTATAGATGCAGTAAACGCAGATGATAAAATAATTGCAAGGATAAAATTAGGCGTTGTAATATTCCCCTGATAAAGAAATATACTTCCCAAAATCATGACAATAACTACTCCAATTTCCATAAATATGTCAATGAGTCCCATTGGAATTGTAATTGCTCCCATGCTCTTTTTAACCCAGTAAATATATTCTCTTGCCGTTTTTAATGTTCTTTCACTAATCTCCTCTTCTTTAGCAAAAGCCTTAATAACAGAAATATTTTTTACATATTCCATTAGCTCTTCTCTCATCTTGTTTTCATGGTTAAAGTAAATAGCAAAGTTTTTATCCATTGTTTTCTGTGAAAGAACTTTTACCAAATACATGAGTGGAACTCCGGCAATCATACCAAGTGCAAGACGCCAATCCACAAAAATCATGGCTACAAAAATGATAGTAGGCAGAAGTGTAACTGACATTATTTCCGGAAGCCCGTGGGCAAGGTATACTTCCACTTGCTCTACATCATGTTGAACAATATTGGTAAATTCTCCTGTATTATGTTCTTTGAAAAATCCCAAACTTAGTTTTTTTAGATGCCCGATAATATCTATCCTAAGTTCTGTCAATTTTTCGTATGCTTTCTCATGAGCAACCTTTGTTGCAAAATAGTAAAACACGCCTTTTAATACAAACGATATAAAGATTCCCAAGAATATATACTTTAAATTACCTTCGTTAATATTGTTTGTGATTAAAGAACTAATCAAATATACAAGTAAGATTTGTGGTATCAAATCACATACTATTTTTAAAGCAAGAAGTAAATTGGATAAGCCATTTTTTCCAATCACTTTTTTTCTTAATTCTTTTTCCGGCATGAACAACTCTCCTTTCAAAATTGAATAATATTGAATTTTAATTCAGTATTAAGGTTTGAAGTAAGACTTTGCTGATTACGCAAAGTCTATTTTTTAGTGCTAATTATAGGGATTCCACTCCCTTGTAATAACACCTTGCAATAAGTTTTAACATGTCTTTTGCCCACTTTTCACTTTGATAGTGCCTTGCTATTTCAAGAAGCCCCTCTGTAAAGTTACTGGCTAAAATATGGGCAAGCATTGGATCATATTCCTGTTTTGATTGTCTTTTTAAACTTACTTCAATATGAACCTGCATTTGCGATATGAGTTTTTGTTTTGCTTCTGTATGCTTTGTACCTGAGCTTTTATCCATTAAAATAATTAACTTCTTACGCTCTTTTAATAGTTCATGAATATAGTTTTCTCCAACTTCATCAAACCTTTCAGAAGCAGAACCTTTTTCCAAAGACTCCTCCTCATCAAAAGCTGACTCGAAGTTTATATAAACAGAACTTACTACTGCATCAAACAAAACTTCCTTATTTTTGAAATAGGTATAAATGAGTGCCACAGGAATATCTGCTTCTTTTGCAATTTCTGTTAATTTGGCACCTCTATAATCCTTTTTATAAAATACTTTTTCTGCTGCTTCGAGTATTCTATTTCTAACTTCTTCTTTTAATACTTGTGCCATAGCACACCTCTTTCTATCCCAATACTGAATTTAAATTTAATAATAAATTTTAATTCAATATTTGTCAAGCTGCCTATAGAAAATATATAGACACTTATCTGCCATAGAAAATATATGGACAATAAAAAAATAATAGCGATGATAGTAAAATCAACCTTCTCAGCCTTATGATTTTAAGATATTTTTCACCATCAACGCTATCGATATTATATAGCCAATCCATTAGTTTATAAGGGGTATGGCACTTATACTTATTCAATAAAATTATTTTTAACCAGACTATTTATCAACACTTCTACAATTAATATTATTATTTAACAATAGCCACTTGTTTTGTTCCATACACTTTTGAAGTAAATTTATTATATTCACCTGATGATTCCCATTTCCCAGCAATAACTATAATCTTATCTCTATTATTATATATTTCAGAGCGAATCTTTTTATAATTATCTTCATCTGAAAACGATAATATAAATGTGTATTTTTTACTGTTAATAGGTGATACTAAATAAACTTCCTTCTTCTCATCGTTATACAATCTCCCGTCTACAGTCGCTTCAATTATCTTATATCCAAAACATCCTTTAGGATATCTGTATTCGCTCCTGTCATCTAATATCATTGAACCTATTTCTTTACCTGCATATGTATTTCCAACAGAGAAACTTTTACACATGGAATATATTTGTCTTAATGTTCTTGGCGGATGAGCACCAGGTTCTCCGGTCCCATGTGCAGAAGGATTTCTTTTTTGTGATGATGGTTTGGTGTTGCATAAAAGATTATTTATAGCATCTTCATAAACAAATTGGGATTCATCATAGTTGTTCGAATCAAACTCTGTACTACTATTGCCAAACGGACAATTCTTAATATGCTTAAAATTTGGTTTTGTCGCTCTGAAATAAGCACTTTTACTCCCATCAACTGCGCAAATATATAATTTTGTGTTACACATATGATTAGGGCAAAAAAATGCAGTGTTCCTATCTAATTCAATAGCTTCATCAGAATAAATTATATTTTTTCTATCTTTATCTCTATATGCATATTTAGCCATATCCTTGCCTCCCAGTTTATAAAAACATATTTTATGACAATAGTTCTATTGTCTCCATACACTAAAAAGCCTCTTTGACAGTTGTCCTATAGTCTCGACAGGAACAAAAAACAGTTCTACAGCCACAACCATCTATTTCCAGTGGTCAGAACCATTGTCAAACACACTAAAAACACAATGTAAGTAAACTGTCCAAACCTCTGCATTTTTCTCTAAGCCCTTTGTTATCAAGCCTTTTACAAACCTTTTCTTCTTACTTCCTTGACATCAAACACACTGTTTCAACATGCACAGTTTGTGGAAATAGGTCCACTGGTTGTATTAGTTCGAGTTTGTAGCCATTGTAACTGAGTATCTTTACATCACGTGCGAGTGTTGCTGGATCACAGGATACATAGACTAGTCGCTTTGGTGCGATGGTTACGATAGCGTCTATCGTATCTTTTGAGCAGCCCTTACGTGGTGGATCGATAATCATTGCGTCTGCTTGTATCTTTGCATTGATGATTTGTTTTGCTCCTTCGGAGGCATCTGCGTTAATAAACTTAATGTTAGTAACATTGTTATTTTCCGCATTGGTATTCGCATCGCGGACTGCGTCTTTGACAATCTCAATGCCATATACTTGCTTGGCTTGTTTTGCGGCGATGATACCCATCGTACCGGTACCACAATACAGGTCAATGAGTGTTTCATTGCCTGTTAATCCTGCAAGTTCGATTGCTTTAGAATAAAGTTCTCGTGTTGCATATGGGTTAATCTGATAGAACGATCTTGCACTGATTCTAAACGTACAACCAAGTAGTTCTTCTTCGATGTAATGTCTTCCTGCTAGTAGGATTTCTTTACCATCCAGGATGACATTATCTTCTCGTTTATTCACGATAGCGACAAAGCTCTTAATTTGTGGGTAGTTTGCTAGGACATCTTTGATTAATGTATCGCTGTTGTGGAATGGATAGTTTCTTACCACAAGTGCTACCATCACTTCGCCTGTGTTATGTGCATGCTTGATTAATACATGTCGCATATCTTTTCCACATGCAAGCATGTCAAATTGTTTACAGAAGTAATTTGTAAGTTCATTGGATAAGTCTGTTTGTACATGACACACATCATATTGCACAATACGGTTGGAATGAGGTGCATAGAAACCCATTTCTACATTGTTATCATTGCATTGTACTGGTATCTGTACCTTATTACGATAGTTCCAATATGGTTCTACCTTAATAATTGGTTGTACTTCCACATCCATGCCTGCTATCTTATGGAAACAGTCTTTTACTTTGTTTTCTTTGAATATGTTTTGTTCGTTACTGTCCATATGTTGAAGTTGGCAACCACCGCATTGTTTATATACAGAACAAATTGGATTAACACGATGAATCGATGGTTTTAGAATTTTAATAATACGACCGTAACCATAATTCTTCTTCATTTTCGTAATACCAATTTCTGCTTCTTCTCCATTTAGAAGACCCGGCACGAAAATGACGATACCGTTAATACGGGTAACGCCTGCACCATCTTCTGAATAACCTGTCGCTGTTGCGATATATCTCTCGTTTTTTTCCATCATCTTTTACATTCTAAAAAAGGGATATGTTGTATCCCTTATTGTTGCGTCTGCTGTGTTTGTTGTGTTGATTCTGTATTTCCAGTATTCTCTGTGCTTGGCTGTTCTTTCTGAGCCTGTGCTTCAGCAGCTGCAGCAGCTTCTGCCGCTTTTCTAGCTGTTACCGCATCTCTTAAGCTTTGGGCAACTTCCGCATTCTTCGGACTACTTACCAATTGATACTGTGGTGTACTCATTGCGGATGTCTTTGTAAAGATACCATAAATAAAGTTATCTTTATCACGTCCATCTTTCATATTAGAAGTATGAATCTCTAAGTCATACATCTTCATATCATTGCCTTGTGAGAAGTATACATTTGGATCTAAGATTGCGACTACTGCTTCATAAGCACGTCCTGTCACATCTTGAACCACTTCTGCAGTTGAATCTTCTGCTACATCGACGTATACACGTAATGTACCAGTTGCTAGATGTACACTGTGACCTGTTACACCATCAAGTTTACCAACTGCTTCATCAACTTGTTTGAGTTGATCTTTGGTGATTGCTGGGTTTAAATCATTTTCATAACGGCTACCCAATACTGGTGAATGGGAATCCATATATGTCGATGCGAGCATCCATCCAAAGTAAATCGCTGGCGCAAGAATCAATATCAAGCATACCGTAAATACAATATGCACAAGTTTTAATCCGGTTTTTTTATTTTTCTGTGTCATATTACTCTCCATACTTATTGTATTCTTTTTCTGAGAAATACGCCAGTCTTAATCATGAACGCGTTTTTTGAGCTCTTCTTCTAAGATTTGAGATACCATTCCTGGGTTTGCCTGTCCCTTAGATTTCTTCATGACTTGTCCAACTAAGAAACCTACTGCACGACCCTTACCATTCTTGTAATCTTCGATTGCCTGTGCGTTTGCGTCAAGCACTTCATTTACCATCGCAGTTAACGCTGAACTATCGGAGACTTGTTTCAAGCCCTTTTCTTCAGCAGCTACTTCTGGATCTTTTCCTAGCATCAAATCATCGCATAATTGTTTTGCTTGTGCAGAAGATACTTTTCCTTCGTCCACTAACGCAATCATCTTAGCAAGCATCTCTGGTTTTAATTCAGATTTCTCAATGCTTGTTTCATGTTTGTTGAGCCATGCGCTTACTTCGCCTAATAGCCAGTTGCACGCAGCCTTCGCGTTTGTTGTGTACTTCATAACTTCTTCGAAGAACTTAGACATTTCCATATCAGCGATTAAAATGCGAATGTCATGTTCAGTTAATGCATACTGTTTTGCATAACGTTCTTTTCTCGCTTCTGGAAGCTCTGGCATATGTTCTTGAATATCTTGAATCCAAGAAGGATCTAGTTGTATTGGGAAAATATTTGGCTCAGGGAAGAACTTATAATCAACAGAACCTTCCTTACGACGCATCATAACAGTAGTATTTGTCTTTTCGTCGTAACGGCGTGTTTCCTGATGAATCACTTCACCTGCTTCTAATAGCTCCTTCTGACGTTGAATTTCATACTCTACAGCTTTACCGACGTGGGAGATTGAGTTCAAGTTCTTGATTTCATTCTTAACGCCCAACTTATCAGAACCCTTTGGTGCGATGGAGACGTTAACGTCACAACGCATGGATCCTTCTTCCATCTTACAATCGGATACACCGATATAGAACAGTGTCTGACGAAGTGTTTCAACGTAAGCTTCCGCTTCTTCTCCTGTCTTCATATCTGGGCAAGAAACAATTTCAATCAGTGGAGTTCCAGCGCGGTTAAAGTCTAATAATGAGAACTTTGTTAGGTGGAACTGCTTAGCTGTATCTTCTTCCATGTGAATACGTTCGATACGTATCTTTTTCTTCCCAGTGCTTGTATTAATTTCAATATATCCATTTCTTCCGATTGGATGGAATTGTTGGGTAATCTGGAATCCTTTTGGTAAATCGGAATAGTAATAGTTTTTACGATCAAACTTTACAAGTGGATCAATTTCTAAGTGTAGTGCAGTACATGCTTGAATGGCTTTCTTAACTGCCTCCACATTCACTGATGGAAGTGTTCCTGGATGTCCTAAGTCAATCTCATTGACACAGGTATTTGCTTTGCGGCCAAAGGAAGTTGGCGCACCAGAGAACATCTTTGTGTTTGTCTTTAACTGACAGTGAATTTCAATACCTATGGTTGCTTCGTATTCCATTATTTCACCTCCGTCTGCAAATCCCTATATCCTGTGATATCTTCAATTGCTTTTGCAATTGTAAACATTGTGTTCTCATGCCATGCTGGGCATGTTAGGTTAACACCAATTGGACAACCTTCTTCAAATCCCATTGGGACTGTCATCGATGGATCACCAGAGAAGTTTGCCATTGCCATGTAGTTTTCTGCTACTAAGTAATCCGTTGATAATTTATCATCGTTATTAATCGCATCAATGAATGGTGCGATTGTACCACTGGCTGGAGCGAGAATGCAATCATATTCTTTAAAGCATTCCTTCATCGCATTAACAATTAGACGTCTAACCTTCTGTGCCTTACGGAAGATACGCTCTTGGTTAGCTTCAAATAAACCATAGGATCCAATCACAAATCTTCTACGAATCAAAGGCCCAAAGCCCTTTGTACGTGAGTTTGTCATGATTTCTTGCATATCTGCGCCATCTTCACGAACACCAAAACGAATACCGTCTAGGTTTGAGTGATTGGAAGCTGCTTCGCAGTTAGCGATTGTATAGTACGTTGGTAAGATTGCACGCATGAGTTTGTCATCAAAGTGATACGTATCTACCACAGCACCTGCTGCCTTAAGCTTTTCAACAAGTTCATTAAATAGCTTGACTGTTTCTGGATTGGATACGCTATCGATAACATTCCCAAGAATCGCAATCTTCTTACCTTGGATACTATCATTAAGCGCTTCTGTGTAATGTTCAACCGGACGATTTGAAGATGTAACATCTAAATCATCACGTCCTGCTAATACTTCTAATGTAATGCATGCGTCTTCAACAGATCTTGTAAAGTAGCCTACATGGTCTAATGAAGATGCGTAAGGAATAATACCGTAACGGCTGATTCTTCCATATGTTGGTTTTACACCAACAACACCACAATAAGACGCTGGTTTTCTAACGGAGTCGCCTGTATCAGAACCAATTGCCATCGGTACAACACCTGCTGCCACAAGCGCTGCAGAGCCACCAGAAGATCCACCTGTCATACGACGTGTATCCCATGGGTTATGTGCCGCACCTGTAAAGCATGTTAAGTTTGTGCCACCCATTGCCAGTTCATCCATGGATGCCTTTGCAATACATACTGCACCTGCTTCTCGTAATTTCTTTGTGATTGTCGCATCATAGATTGGGAAATAGTTAGAGAGAATACGTGAACCTGAAGTTGTACGAATTCCCTTTGTATTTACGTTATCTTTGATTGCGATTGGAACACCATGCAGTAAACCACCTTCTGGTAGTTGACTTAGTTGTTCCTTTGGATCAACAAATGTGATAACTGCATTTAGTTTCTCCTGTAATTCCTGTGCTTTTGCGTAAGCTTCTTCACAGCGAGCAGCACTATCTGCTGGATGATTTACCATATCTTTAATCATTACTTCACCACCTTTGGTAGAACAAAATGTCCTTCCAATTTCTTCGTTACATTTCTCATCGCATCATCTTGAGAGATCACATGATCTGCTTCATCATGACGGATGTATGTTGTTGGTTCTTCAAACGGATAAATCATTTCTTCTACACCGTCTGTATTAATTTCTTCCATAAGCGCAAACTGTTGTTCAAGTGTTCCAAACTCACCTACAAGTTCGTCTGCCTCTTCATCTGATAGATTAAACATCAGTTGGTTTGCTAACTTTTGGAAGTATTCTCTGTTTTTGTTCTCTACCATGATTTATACCTCATTTCTCGCTGATATATTTTAGCCTTAAATAGCGATTTTATCAATGTTATCACCTTTTTTGCCATCGACATAAATACAATCTTCTAAAGATTCTATGTCTTTATTTCTTGACGTAAAAGTTTTTACGCTATAGGACCATGAATAATGTTCCGATAGCGATAAAGATACAGCCAATTAGTGACTTGAGAGTGAACTGTTCGTGTAAAAATATAAATGCGAATACCAAAGTGATGACAATACTCAATTTATCAATTGGCACAACCTTCGAAGCCTGTCCTAACTGTAATGCACGATAGTAACATAACCATGATATTCCCGTAGCTAATCCTGACAAAATCAAAAATATCCAACTCTTTTTACTGATTTCACTAATACCAGAACTACTGTTTGTTAGAAATACCATACCCCATGCCATTAGTACTACGACCATTGTTCGTATCGCTGTCGCAAGGTTTGAATTTACATTTTCAATTCCGACTTTCGCTAGAATTGAGGTTAGTGCCGCAAATACGGCTGATAATAGTGCAAATATAAACCACATTATTACACACTTTCTTTTCTACTATTCTTTCACAAATCGTGCAATAAACTCTTCTTCCGAAAGAATTGGAATGTTGAGTTGTTTTGCTTTTGTATTTTTGGATGATGACGAAGTCACATCATTATTGATTAAATAATTGGTTGATTTAGATACAGAACCTGTTACTTTACCACTCTGCGATTCAATATATGCCTTCAATTCATTACGATTTGCGTAATGATGTACATCACCCGTCACAACAAATGTCAAACCTTCACAAAGATTACCACTGGCAACTGTATTTGTACGTTGCACAGTAATTTCATCTAATAGGTCTTCAAGTTGAGAAATATTCTCTGGATCCTTACACCAACTGACAAAGGCATTAGACTTTTCTGGTCCAATCCCATCGATGGAACTAAATACTTCCGTAGTCTCTGTGTTTCTTGCAATACTAACTAGTTCTCTAAATGAATAGACAGAGAGTAATCGTTTTGCGACATCTTTACCAATCAAAGGAATATTTAGGGCATAGACAAGTTTTGTTTCGTCAATCTCTCTTGCTCGATCGATCGATTCCATGATATTCGCTGCCGACTTTTCACCAAACCCTTCTAAGTCTGTTATTTCTTCGTGGTGTTTGGATAAACGGAAGATATCGCCATATTTTGTAATCCATCCTTCATTGATGAATCTTGCTAGTGTCTGCTCTGAGATACCATCGATATCCATTCCTGCCTTTGACACAAAGCGATTGAATTTCTTCAGTTTTTTAGCAGGACAGCTTGGATTTGTACATTTAAGTGTTTCCGTACCACGCTCACTCATATCCACAATTGTCTTACTATGACATACAGGACAGGCTTCTGGAATATGGAAACTTCCAATCGCATGTTTTACACTGATGACCTTTGGAATGATCTTATTTGCTTTAATGACTTCAAGTTCACTACCTGCATCACCAATGCCTAAACGTTTACACTCACTGATATTACAGAGAGAGGCACGTTTTACGGTCGTACCTTCAATTTCTACTGGTTCAAATACTGCTACTGGTGTAATGGTAGATGCTGCACAAGACCACTCGATATATTCGAGCTTAGAAAGTACAGATTCATCTTGCCACTTAAACGCAAAACCTGCTCTAGTCGCATGATGTCCTGTGACAGAACCACCTGCCGCATATTCTGTATCATCATAAACAACAACCAAACCATCCACTGGATATGGATTGATTGCGTTAGTAACCTTCTTTGTAAACTTATCAATTTCTTTGTTGATATTTGCAAGTGTTGGATGTTCAATACACTCACGTTCTACAACTTGGAAGCCTAACTTCTCCATGTAGTCCATACGCTTACCCCAAGAATAAATTTCTTCTTCTGTATATACAAGCGTAAATGGAATCCAATGAATCTGACGTTTCTTCACTTCTTCGATATCTTTTAGGGTTAATGAACCTGATGCAAGATTTCTTGGGTTTGCATAATCTTCACCAGACTCCATCACAAACTGGTTAAAGTCTTCATATGAAATTACCGCTTCTCCACGAATCACAAGATGTCCCTTTTCAGAGATTGTCTGTGGAATCCCATGGATTGCCGTGGATAAATGGGTAATGTTTGTACCAATATGACCATCTCCACGGGTAACGACTTTACTTAGTTTTCCATTATCATATGTCACAACAAGTGTTAAACCATCTAACTTCCAGGAAATCCAAATTGGTTTTCCTTCCGCCCACTTTTCAACTTCTTCTGGCTTTTTTGTTTTCGCAAGTGATAAAGCCAAGAATTCGTGAGCCTCTTTTTGACCTGCAGTATGGTCACTAGAAACTTTCATCGTTGGTGAGTCTTCTAATACAACACCTGTTTCTTCTTCTAATTTTTTCAGACGATCAAATAAGGCATCCCACTCATAGTCAGTCATCTGTTCTGCCTTACCGTCATAATAGGCATCAGCTGCTTGATTTAACTGTGCGATCATCTGTCGCATAAGTTCTAATTTATCTTCGCTCATGTTAACTCCTTAAATCTGTCTTCTTTTTGATACTTGGATGTCCTGCCGCAACCTTCTTCACACCAAATGGATATGGGAATGCGATTTCCGCAATCTCATTTTTGATACTGATAACTAAGCCTTCACCAAACTTTGCGTGAATGACTTTATCACCCTTCTTTAATCCCGAAGGTTTTGCCTTTGACATCTGTTGTGTAAAGGATGAAGGACTATTGTCAAATAATCTTTCTGATAAACGTACTTCTTTTTGCGTATTACCTGCATGCATACTTGAACCTAGATGCTCAATGTATTCCGCATCGATTTCTTCGATAAAGCGTGAAGTTGATCGTACACGCTGTAAAATCATAGAGAATCCACCCGCTTCGGTTAGATAGAGTTTATTTCTAGCTCTTGTAAAGGCAACATACGCTAGACGTCTTTCTTCTTCCACCCCACGATGACTTTCGTTCACCGCACGCTCATTCGGGAAGATTCCTTCGTTCATATCTGAGATAAATACAGTATCAAACTCCAACCCCTTGGCCGCATGAACGGTCATTAACTGTACAAAGTCACTTGCCAGTGTCTCTTCACGGTCACCATAGAGGGATACCAACTGTAAGTATTCATCAAGACTACTTTCTGGATATGTCTCAGAGAATTCTTTGACGTCATCGATTAATTCTTTTAGGTTTTCAATACGATCTTGTTCCTTGGCTTCTTCTAGCATCGCACGATAACCACTTTCTTCGATGATTTGTTCAAATAGCTTGAAGATTTCCACCTCACCACTACTTGCGCGCTTACGCCAGGATTCAACCATGTTCACAAAGTTCTCCATTGTCGTTAGCATCTTGCCACTAAATAGAGAACTGTCTTTTAATACTTCGTACATAGAAGTATTTCTTGCTCGTGCAGTCTCTACAATCAAGTCCATCGTCTTGTTTCCTATTCCACGCTTTGGACGATTGAGGATGCGTTGTAATGCAAGATCATCTGCTGTCGTTACCATACGTAAGTAACATAGTGCATCTTTAACTTCCTGACGTTCATAGAAGCGTGTACCACCATAGATGATATATGGAATCCTTTCATCGAGTAGTGCTTTTTCTAAAGAACGAGACAAGTAATTGGAACGATATAAAATTGCAATGTCATGATAACTCTTGCCTTCACGGTGTAAACTTGAAATCTTACCTGCAATCCACGCTGCTTGATATTCATCACTTGCCGCAGAATAATGAGTAATCTTTTCATCGCTATGACGATTTGTAAATAGTTCTTTATCTACACGATATTTATTATTTTTAATGACAGAGTTTGCACCATTGAGGATTGCCTCAACAGAACGATAATTTTCATTTAGAATGATTGTCTTAGCTTGTGGATAATCCTTAGCAAAGTTCATGATGATATTCACATCCGCACCACGCCATGTATAGATTGTCTGGTCTGGATCACCCACTACAAGTAGGTTATTATTTGGACCTGTTAATTGGTTAATTAACTCATACTGCTTCTTATCAATATCCTGAAACTCATCGACGAGGATATAGTTAAAATGTTTTTGCCATTTCTCTAGGATTTCTGGGAATTTCGCAAACATGCGTACAGTCCATAAAATCAAATCATCAAAGTCTAATGCATATAAATCTCTTTGACGTTTGTCATAAAACGCATATACTTCCGCCTTCACTTTATCCGCATGATAATCACCTGCTAAAACAAGTGCTCTTTCCGGTGTAATATCTGCCGTTTTATTATTCGCAATATAATCCAACATAGAACTATAGGAATAGGTTGTCGCATCAATTCCCTGTAACTTATACGCTTCCTTGAGTACAGACTTTTGATCTTCTGTATCCATGATAGTAAAGTTGCGTGGATATCCCATCGCAATAATATCTTCACGTAGTATACGTACACACAGGGAGTGAATGGTACTTACCCATGGGGCACTCGTTTGACTAGCAAGCATATTACGAACACGTTCTTTCATTTCATTCGCTGCTTTGTTGGTAAATGTAATTGCCAAAATCTTTGTTGGCCAAACATCTTCATCTTCAATCAAATGCACAATGCGCATCGTTAAAACTCTAGTCTTACCAGAACCTGCACCCGCAATAATTCTTAGGTACTTTTCTTTGGATAAGACTGCATCTTTTTGGTTTTCATTTAAACTATTTATATCAATCATCGCTACACACTCCACATTCTGCATTACTTCATCATTTCGTTTTCGGCAAATCATTTCCGATAGGTTTTATTATACCATTGACTACCGTCTATGAGGGGCTGTAGCACAATGTAAATATATTATTTTCTTTTCTGAAACCCCTAAGGAAAGCGTGCAGTTCATGGTATAATGAGCAAAGAGGTAACCCCATGTCAAGAATAGCAAATCAATGGAAAGATTATACCTGCTTTGATGCAGGAAATGGCGAGAAATTAGAACAGTGGAAAGGTATCGTTTTAAGACGTCCTGACCCACAGGCAATCTGGCCAGCAAATCAGAATACAAAGCTATGGCAAGATACAGATGCCATCTACCACCGCTCTGATAAAGGTGGTGGACATTGGGAGTATCGTAAGAAGCTTCCAGAGTCATGGACAATCAATTATAAAGATTTGACATTTAAGGTGTCCCCAACTGGTTTTAAGCATACTGGCTTATTCCCTGAACAAGCAGTGAATTGGGATTGGATGTCTGATTTAATTAAGAAATATCCAAACGAAGAGATCCGTGTTCTCAATCTTTTCGCCTACACTGGCGGTGCCACAATGGCATGTGCGAAAGCTGGTGCTGCTGAAGTGGTACACGTTGACGCATCAAAGGGTATGGTGCAATGGGCAAAGGAAAATCGTGACTTATGCGGTCTTCAAAACAACAAGATTCGTTTCATCGTTGATGATTGCTTGAAGTTCGTTGAACGCGAAAAACGTCGTGGACATACTTATCACGGAATCTTAATGGATCCACCTTCCTATGGAAGAGGTCCAAATGGTGAAATGTGGAAGTTTGAAAAAGAAGTCACAAAACTCATTCAAGCTTGTGCAGAGATTCTTGATGGTAATGCGCTATTCTTCTTAATCAACAGTTATACAACTGGTTTTTCTTCCATTGTTTTAGATAACACACTTCGTACAATGATCTTGCCAGATCATCCAAATGGTATTGTGGAAACAGGTGAAATTGCCCTTCCTATCGCAAATCGTGATTTATTATTACCATGCGGCATCTATGGCAGCTGGCAGAGAAAATGATTAACGTCCTCTACGAAGATAACCACGTCTTGTGCGTGGAGAAACCAATCAATATTCCTGTTATGGAAGATGATTCTCACGACATGGATTTACTTTCCATGTGTAAAGAATATCTCAAAGAAAAATACCAAAAACCAGGCAATGTCTATTGTGGTCTTGTGCATCGTTTAGATCGTCCCGTTGGTGGTGTGATGGTATTTGCGAAGACCTCTAAAGCAGCTTCACGTTTATCTGAAGCTGTTAGAACCCATCAACTGAAGAAAGAATATCTTGCAATTCTTGATGGTATTCCTACAAAGAAGGTAGATACACTAGAAGATTATCTTTCCAAGGATACGCGTACCAATACCGTCAGCGTAACTGACGCAAAGCATGGTAAGAAATGTCATCTATCCTATGAAGTTGTTAGTCAAAAAGGAAAGAAGTCCCTTGTACATATCGTACTTGGTACAGGTCGATCCCATCAGATTCGCGTTCAATTCGCTAGTCGCAAATTACCGCTCGTTCATGATCAGCGTTACAATCCACACACAACAAAAGGTCCAATTGGATTGTACGCATTCCGCTTAACATTCCCACATCCAACCTTGAAAACACCTATCGTAGTACAAACAAGCCCTTCTCAATCAACATGGAAAGAATTTGAGGTAAACTATGACAAACTATAATAAAAATCCCCAAAGAGTATCGCATAGTAGTGGTACAATCAATCCACCAAGAAAACGCAGAAAACCAAGACGTCATATTCGTCCCGAAATTCTGATTGGTCTTGTAATTGTGCTTTGTATTCTGGTAACTGCACTGGTATTACCAAACCTGATTACCAATTCAAAGTTAAAGGGATTAGGCTATACAAATACCCAAATCAAAGAAATTAAACACGAAAAACTTACAAAAGAAATCTTAGATAATAAATACTACTCTGTCTCACTTGCGAATGCACTAGATAAAAAGTCAGTCAATTCAGATTATTTAGAACTGTATACATCTGTAAAAGATAATCGTGCACTAACGGCAGAAGATTTCTTACTCGCAAGCCGTCTTGCGGATAAAGGATATGAACAAGCACAGATTCTCAATCTCTTTAAAAATCTAGAATATTGGGAAATCACGCCATTACTTGTATTCGATTATCAATGGGATGAAAAAGTATATATCGATGATTGTGTTCTCCATCGCGATACAAACACCAAGGATTCCTTCACATTATCTAATAAGTTCATTGCGCCAAATACAGAGAACATCGTATCCGACCCCTCTTCTATCACTGTTCTTGTAAATCAGAAGAATAATCTACCTGCAGAATACGTACCAGAAGATTTAGAGACAATTGATCTTCAATACGCCTCCCAAGGTGTACAGTTACGTACAGAAGCCGCAAAAAACTTTGAAGCACTCTCTGCCGCAAGTATCCAAAATAAAGTTCCATTCTTCGCGTCAACAGGATATGTATCTTATCAGGCATTAAAGGATATCTACAGTTCCTATAACGCAGATGTCGCAAACTTATATGCGGATGTCCCCGGACAATCCGAACAACAAACTGGTTTTTCTGCAGATGTAAGTCCTACCTATGAAGGTGGTGCCTTCTCCCAGACAAACACTTATCAATGGCTCAAAGAACACGCAGCAGAATATGGATTCATCCTACGTTATCCAGTCTCAAAGGCAGCTATTACTGGCAATAAGTCTGAGACAAACCAACTTCGTTACCTTGGAAAGTCATTAGCCAAGGCAATCGTTGACTCGAATCTTACTTACGATGAGTATTACTCCTTGTATATCGCAAGTTGGTCTGATGAGAAAAACATGCCAAAGGAAAATGTATTAAGTGCTACAAATTATCAAAAATACCTGAGCGACAACGACAAATTTGAATAACCGGAATGACTGTTACAGTAATATGAAACATTAAAAAATAGAGTAGAGTGAGAATATCTTATCCAGATATTCATCGACCCTCTCATTGCAC
>CALISH010000114.1 GCA_938041275.1 uncultured Solobacterium sp. | reverse complement strand
GTGGCTTTGCCTACGTGGATGTGGGCTGAACTCACAGAAAGGGCGGAAAAACAGAAAATAGCAAGAAACAAATTAGTGAGAAATATTTTGGAAATTTATTTAAAAAAATGAAAAATATTTTATAAAAAGGTGTTGACTTTTTGCAAATAATGCGGTATAATTATATCGGAAGGGGGGAGATTGTTAAAGACAAGGAACAGAAAGGAGATAAAAATGAAAAAGATGACACAAGCTGAAATGTTAAGACTTCTAGCTGAAGAAAATCAGACAAGAAAAATACTAGAAATAGTAAAATCTTGCAAAGATTTAAAAGAAGCTGAAGGAAAAATAAAAGCTCTACTAAATAAATAATAGAGCTAAAAGGATTGGCAAACCAATTTGACTGATAAAAACTACATATAGTATCAAGCTGAAAATTGCAGAGAAAACAACAGCTGTATTATGGTAAACAGCTTCCGCACCTTCCCAATTCGAATTTAATGCACGAATTCCATTTTCAAGTTTTTCCTGAGCAGGTTTTGTTTCGTAGTAGGAATAGGTTAATTCCTGTACCTTTTTGAGCACTGGTAAGATAAATAATTTTTGTCTTGGAATAGCATATTGCATACTATTTCTTGTTGCAAGGTAAACATGCCACATGCTAAAGAGTCCATACACCGCAAATAAACCAAGTATTTGTAATACCAATGTTGTCCAATCTTGGGTTGTAGTAATAAATTGAATGACAGCAGCTGGTAATAATACAGCGATAAATCCTTCTATTACCGAGATAACAATCTCTAACAACATCATTTTGATTACATGTGAGTCACATTTCCATAATCGGTAGAGCATATCCTTATAAATATTCCATCTAGTAAGCTTCATAGCGATTGCCTCCTTGCAGAAATACAATACTTCAGATCACTGATACAAATAAAAAAATGCATGAATTGTTCAAATTCATGCACGAAATGCTTATAGTGGTAATACAATCTCTGTCGCAAATACACCCGGTTCATTTTGACGATTAAGATATCCATCATATTTCTTAACGACCTGGTCAACTCTCTTTAGCCCATGTCCATGGTCGCCTCGCTTCGTCGTGAAATAGTGATCGGTACGTTGTTTTACTGTCTCACTTGTAGCGTTTGTAATTGAGATATAGAGTTGTTTCTTTAGAATGCCAATATAAACTCGGATAAATCGTTCATCCGGATCTTTTATCTTACGACAAGATTCAATCGCATTATCTAATAGATTTCCTAAGATAACGCACAAGTCTAAATCTGATACATGTAATTGCGGTGGAATTGACGCATCACAATGAATACGAATTTGTCCTTTTTCCGCAATCGCAAGCTTCGCGTTCAATATAGAATCCAATTGTAAGTTTCCAGAATGATAGAGTGTATCGATAGAATCCAAATCTGTCTCAAGTTCATTGAGATAGTTTTCCATCTGCTCAACTTTATTCAAAGAAAGATATCCTTTTAAAGACTGTAGATGGTTATGATAATCATGTCTCCATCCACGCATGGTCATGTATATGTTTTCAATTTCATCCATTTGTTGTTTCATCAGTTTATTCTGATAGATGATTGTTTTATCTTCTTCACGCTTCATAATTCTTTGCAAAAGATATTCCAGCAAAATGAAAATGAGTGCACCAATACCACCTGCGACAGTACCATCATAGTAAACACCAAGGAATATGATTCCCAAATACAATAGAATGACGATAACTGAAAAGATTCGCTCTTCTTTAAAGAAGTGATAATGATTCCAAATAAAACATAGCAGTATCCAAACAGTTATCATATAAGAGAAGCGATAAACACTATATCCTATAATTCCTAGTATTACGGTTGATATAATAACATGCATGAATGTTATTTGTATCTTCTTGAGAATGGCTTCATAAAGTGCTAAACCAATCAATATGATTACCGCAATCATAAAGCACCTCGATTGGCTGCGATGAATTCCTGCATACACATTTCATAATTACCACGTGCGATTGGGAATTGTACACCATCTTCACCAATACAATCCTTCTTTGTTACACGCACGATATTTTTCATATTTACCGCAAAAGAGCGATGAATCTGTAACAAAGGCATATGTAGCATTTCGAGAACTTCACGAATACTCTGTTTGATGATAATTGTTGTTTCCTCGCTCATACCATCACTACGCAAATAAATCTTTGTATCATGACCAAGTGCTTCAACACCAATCACATCACGATGATAAATTTTATATACTTCCTTTTTAGAAGAAATAATTGAAAATTCATCTGATATATGTAGTTGCTTGATTGCCTTATCTAGTATTTTGAATAGTTGGTCTTTCTCATATGGTTTTAAAAGATAGGCTAACGCGTCTACATCATATCCTTCAAAGACAAAGTCTTTGACACCACTGATGAAACATATCAAATGATTTAGACGTGCTTGTCTCATCTTACGAGCAAGCTCAATCCCTGTCATATTCTCCATTTGAATATCCAATAAAAGTAAATCTGCGACAAGACCATTCTGCAAATCCCACCAGAGATTATCACAATCTGTATATTTTAATGTTTCAATTTCCAAATGATGTGCTTGTGCATATTCATGAATGTACTTACACAAGATATCCATTTGAAACTTTTCGTCATCACACACAATATATTTCATGCAACTATCATACCTTTTTCATCATAGATGTCCAACTTATATTTTACTGTTCACCGAATACTACTGCATATTTCTATATATGTTTCCCCGATATATTTTGTGGATAAATCAATGTTTCCGGATGAGAAAACTCTAGTGTTATATTTTTATGTGGATTAATCAAAAGATTCAAAATCATTGGTTCTTTTGTATTCTCAGAGGTAGTCATCATTAGTTTGCGATATGGTTGGAAACCACATTTTTCTTGAACCCTCTTTGATTGTTGATTAAATGAAAAATACCCACAAAGCAGGAAGTCATAGTTCAATTCGTTAAATAAATGCTTGATAACTGTCTTTACTGCTTCTGGCATGATTCCTTTCCCCCAATAGTCTTTACTTAAAACAAAACCAAGTTCTCTTCCTTGATAGGCCGCAAACTCTGTCAAAGCTTCTTCTCTTCCATACTTATGAACACCAAAAGAACCAATCACTTTTTGATCCTCTTTATGGTAGATTGCAAATACTTGGTTACTCTCGATAAACATATCTAATATTTTTTGCGTTTCTTCTTTACTAGCATGATGTTTCCAACCAGCCATTTCACCGACACCCTCAACAGAAGCGTAAGCATAAAAATCATCTAAGTCCTCTTTTACAAACGGTCTTAAAATAAGTCGCTCTGTTTCTAGTTGTATTCCATTGATATGAAAATCTGCGTTCATTAACAATTTCTCCTTTAGTAGTTATACATCATAACGATAACTATCATAGGCACGATAGATATCATCTAGATGTGTATGATTTAAAACAAAGGAATCTCCTAGTAATGTAAATTCACCATCAACAATTAATAGACCACTATTTTTAGGAATTGCAACAACAGGATTTCCTGCATCTTCAATTTCGCGAATAATCGTGGATAGATGTTCTTCATCTTCGACATAATTAATATCTACATCAAAATTTGTTAGTAGCCCTAGTCCTTCTTGTAGTTCAAATGCATTATCTGGATTTGACTCGTGAAAAGTATCGAGTTGTACAAGTGCTCCTGCATGATGACCAATTAGGATACCATCAAAGTTACACAGTAAATCACGTAAACCTAAATCTTCGATTCTCTGCATAATCCATTCACCACAATCACCAGTGATCACAATAATATCCGCAGCTTCGATTTTCGCTTTTGCGCTGGCATAGTTATCTTGGTAATAATTAAACCAACTGATTTGTTTTTCACGGATACCATAGTTATAGAAAGGTCGTACCATCATTTCATACGCTGGTTTCCCTTTCGCAAAGAAGTCATCCCATGTCGCAAATTCATTAGACCAACCATCGTTATACGATAATGGCATCATCAATACCTTCATATCTTTTTCGATGAGTTGTGATAGTTCACCAAAGCCCCAAGCTTGGTCGAATGTAAATTGATTTAATAGTATATGTATCATGTTTTTCACCTGCATTCATTATATGACTTGCTCATCAGAAAATCTATTTTGTATAATCACTGTAGGGAGGATATTATGGTACGCTATCATATTTTTGTGGAAGGAAGAGTCCAAGGTGTTGGTTTTCGCTACTTCATTTTGATGCATGCGCAATCCTATGGTTTAACTGGAAGTGTAAAAAATCTAGATAATGGTTTAGTAGAAATCTATGTCCAAGGAGAAAGTGATATCATTGATCAATTCCTTGCGACAATCATCAAGGGTGATGGTCGTTTCATCAAAGTTGATGATTACTCCTGTAAAGCTGTCCCTATCATCCCAGATGAAAGACGATTCTCCTGCCAGTATTATTAACATGCATACATCATTTTCCAAGGGCTAAAAATGCCCTTTTTTCTTTCGAAAATATTAATTTTCAAAATGTAAGCGATTACTTGTGATTTTTTTATCATTTACTATTGTCTTGATTATGCAAACGTGGTATTCTTGCTTACGTGAAATAATTCACATGGAGGAAAAGGACATGGCAGTCAAAAAGAAAGAAACTAAAGAAACAAAAGTAAATACAGCCCCTGTGGAAGTTCGTGTCAAAGAAGTAGACGATAAAGTTGCCCTTGCATTAAAGGCACTAAATGACTTTGCATCATTTGACCAAGAAAAAATCGACTATATCGTAGCAAAGTGTACAGTAGCAGCACTCGACCAACACGGTACATTAGCTAAGATGGCAGTCGATGAAACAGGACGTGGTGTATTTGAAGATAAAGCAACAAAGAACTTATTTGCTTGCGAATACATGGTGAACTACCTACGTGATCTAAAGACAGTTGGTATCATTAGTGAAGACCCTGTTACAGGTATCACAGAAGTAGCAGAACCAGTTGGTGTTGTTGCAGGTTTAACACCAGTAACAAACCCTACTTCAACAGCAATCTTCAAGAGTTTACTTGCATTAAAGACAAGAAACCCTATCATCTTTGCATTCCATCCAAATGCACAGAAGTGTTCATCTGAAGCAGCACGCATTGTATATGAAGCAGCTTTAAAGGCTGGTGCTCCTGAAAACTGCATCCAGTGGATTGAACATCCATCTATGGACGCAACAAGTGCACTTATGAATCATCCAGGTGTATCTACAATTCTTGCAACTGGTGGTAACGCCATGGTTAAGGCAGCTTACAGCTGTGGTAAGCCTGCATTGGGTGTAGGTGCTGGTAACGCTCCTGCATATATCGAAACCACTGCAGATATCAAGCAAGCAGTTAACGATATCGCAATGTCCAAGGCATTTGATAACGGTATGATTTGTGCAAGTGAACAGACAGTTATCGTTGACGAAAATATTTACGATGATGTTAAGGCAGAATTCAAACACTATAATGTACACTTCTGCTCACCAAAAGAAAAAAAGTTACTTGAAACATTTATGTTTGGATATACAGCACACTCCAAGGGCGTAGAAAACGCAAAGTTAAATGGTGCGGTTGCTGGTAAGCCAGCTGCTTGGATCGCTGAACAAGCAGGTTTCAAAGTAGATCCTCAAACATCTATCCTGATTGCTGAATTAGAAAAGCCAGGTGTTGAAGAACCACTATCACGTGAAAAACTATCACCTGTACTCGCAATGGAAAAAGCAAGTTCTGTTGAAGATGGATTTGATAAAGCAGAAGCTACTGTAATGTTAAACGGTGTTGGACATACAGCTGCGATTCATACACGTTCCGCAGAATTAGCAAAGAAGTTTGGCGAACGCATCAAGGCTTGTCGTTTAATTTGGAACTCCCCTACTACATTCGGTGGTATCGGTAATATTTATAACTCCTTTATTCCATCATTAACACTTGGTTGTGGATCTTATGGTCATAACTCAGTATCTGGTAACGTTAGTGCAATTAATTTGATTAACATCAAGAAGATAGGTAAAAGGAGAAATACAATGCAGTGGTTCAAGATTCCAAGCAAGATTTATATTGAACAAAATTCCATCACATACTTACGTGACATGCGTGAAATCAATCGTGCATTCATCGTTACAGACCGCACAATGGTTGATTTAGGTTATGTATCAAGAATTACAGAACAATTAGCAGCTCGTAAGAATAAGGTACAAGTTCAATTGTTCTGCGACGTTGAACCAGATCCATCCTTACAGACAGTTAAGAAGGGTTGGGAATTAATGCAAGCCTTCAAGCCAGACACAATCATAGCTTTAGGTGGTGGTTCCTCAATGGACGCTGCTAAGGGTATGTGGTTATTCTACGAACATCCAGAAGTTGACTTCGCTGACTTGAAGCAGAAGTTCATGGATATTCGTAAGCGTGCATTCCAGTATCCTGAATTAGGTAAGAAGTCTCACTTAGTATGTATTCCTACTACATCAGGTACAGGTTCTGAAGTATCACCATTCGCAGTTATCACGGATAAAGTAAACAAACTCAAGTATCCATTAGCTGACTACTCATTAACTCCAACAGTCGCAATCGTTGACCCAGCACTTGTAATGAGCTTACCTGCACAGGTTACAGCTGACTCCGGTATGGACGTATTAACACACGCATGTGAAGCATACGTATCTGTAATGGCTACTGACTACACAGACGCTCTTGCATTAAAGGCAGTACAGATGGTATTCGAATACTTACCAAGAGCTGTACACTATGGTGCTAAGGATGAAGAAGCTCGTGAGAAGATGCATAACGCTTCCACAATGGCTGGTATGGCATTCGCTAACGCTTACTTAGGTATGTGCCACTCTATGGCTCATAAGATCGGTGCTGAATTCCATACAGTACACGGACGTACTTGCGGTACATTATTACCATACGTCATCCGTTACAACGGCACAAAACCAGAAAAACCAGGTCTATGGCCTAAGTACCAATACTACAACGCTGATGAACGTTACTGCCAATTAGCACACGCTATCGGTCTCAAGTTCAACACAGTTCAAGAAGGTGTTGAAAAGTTTGCCAAGGCAGTTCACGATTTAGGTATTGAAGTTGGTATGGCAATGAACTTCAAGTCACAGAATGTTGACAAGAAGGAATGGGAAGAAAACTTAGAGAAGTTAGCTTACCTTTCATACGAAGACCAGTGTTCCCCAGCGAACCCACGTGTTCCAATGATCAAGGATATGATCGAATTAATGCGTGCAGCTTACGAAGGAACAGAAATTCATTACGAACAGCACTAATCAAAAAAGGCATATCGATTGATGTGCCTTTTACTTTTGATTCTGTTGTAACTTACTGGATATTTGTTGACACCAGTTAATCCACTTTTCTTCATATTCATGAGCAGAAATCACTCGATCAACCAAATCATATGGAGAATGAATTCCCTTTTGATTACATTGTTCTACACAATAATGATATAGATTCCAATCCAGTTCATCTTCTTCATAGACTAATGGTACCGATTCTAAGCCTGCAAGTATTGCTGCGACTGCCCTTGTATGTCCATCCGTTAAGATTGGGATACCATCCAACACCTTTACAGGTAAAGGTTCAAAGTTTGATAAATCACCTTTACAAAACCATGCTTGAATGTTCGATAGTTTCGCTTGCGAAATATAAAACTGGGATGGTTGTAACTCTTTCAAAGAATAATCTAGATTCTTCTTTTGACTCATTTGCCACTCCGATAATGATACATAATAATTCCACCTGCCACTGCTACATTTAAAGACTCAAATCCTTCCATCTCAATGCGTACACGATAGTCAGCTTGCACAATGATATCTTGATGAACACCTTGTCCTTCATTTCCCATCACAAATGCCATACATTCTGTAACAGGTATGTCACGCATTGTCATAGATTCCTGCAAGGAAGTCGCAATGACTTTTACACCCTGACTTTGTAATGCAGGAATGAGAGTAGAGAAGTCTTTGCGTACAACAGGAATATGGAATAAAGCACCTTGGGTAGAACGAATTGCTTTATCGTTATAAAGGTCACAAGTCTCAGTTGAACAATACACACCATCAAAGCCAAATGAAATTGCGGTACGGATAAGCGTACCAAGATTACCAGGATCCTGAATGCCATCCAGTAATAATAGACGATTTTGCTTTGTAATATCTAACTTACGTTGACGACACACCGCAATATAATGCACATTTGAAACATTCTCAGATAGCTTCGTCATGATGGCTTGCGTCACTTCTACTACATGTTCAAAATCAAATGGTGAAGTTGTATCCGTCACAATGGTTTCTACGGCATTGGCCGCTAAAGCTTCACCAATGAGATGTTCTCCCTCCACAAGAAATAAACCTGTTTCATCACGATATTTTTTCTTATGTAGTAGTGTCCAGTTTTTTATTTTTGCATTCTGTAATGAACTTATCTTTTCCATAGTCATATCATATCACATCTATTTGGTAGCGACGATTTCAAACAGAGGAGTAGAAGCGTAATTAATTTTCTCCTCTTGCGTCCATACCCTTTGGTATACTTCCGTATCAATTTGAATATTTTGAAAGCCAATTTTCTCTAGTTCTACTCGATCCCATGATGGTCTATCTGTTAGGGTCATCGGTAATTGTTCTGCAATACGCTCCATCTGGTCAAAGTTTTCGCCAATATTATGGTCATACAGATGCGCACGCTTTACATTTTGACGGTCTTCTTCATACGCTTTGCGTAACTCTTCAGAGAATAAGTAGTGATACCAATTCGCATCGAAAACAATGAGTTTTCCTGATGGTTTTAGTACACGATACCACTCTTGATAGGCAGATGTAGGATTCTCTAAATTCCATGTAAGATTACGGTTGATAATCACATCAACGGAATTATCTTCAAACTCTAAATGTTCTGCTGGTTGTTTGAGAAGACGAATGGATAAATGATACTTTCTAGCATTTTCATGAGCTTGTTTTAACATCTCTTCAGTACAGTCGATACCTGTTACCTGATAACCTGCTCGACTGAGAAGAATTGCCATAAACCCTGGACCAGTACCGATATCTAATATCTTTAGGTCTTTCTTCCTTGGAAAATGGCTTGTTAGTTCACTTAGCCAGGTAATAGTAGATGTTCCTGCTAGTTCTTCATTATTTTCAACGGAATAACTATCCGCACGCTTGGTCCAATATTGGATAATCTTTTCTTGTATTGCAGGCATGTCTCTTAATCCCTTATTGTGTTTTATTCTATCATAGTTCAAATGAAAACCCGAATTTCTTCGGGTACTTATCGTCTTTGCCGATATACTTCAAAGGATAATACAGCAGCAGCACTGGCTGCGTTTAACGCATTGCGGAAATCATTTGCGTATGGAATATAGATATTTTGTTCAATCTCATTTCGCACAGCAGATGATAGTCCTCTCATTTCACCACCGATGGCTATTAAACTAGGCTTACGATAGTCGGCTTCTAGATACGTAATAGCGTCTTTACGCATTGCTGCGTAGGTTTTAACACCTTGTTTTTTAATGTCTTTTACTAACTGTAGTAAATCATCCGACATGACAATATTCATGTATTCAAACGCACCCGCACTGGATTTGGCAATTGTGCTCTCCGCACTTGACCAATCATGTCTAGGTAGAATTAATCCATCACAACCGGCACTATATAAAGTGCGGATGATATATCCTAA
>CALISH010000113.1 GCA_938041275.1 uncultured Solobacterium sp. | reverse complement strand
GAGTATTTCTTTCTCTCGACTATCTCTAGCTTCATCGCTTCTTGTATAGTTAGGATTACTCTCTGCAACAATCTCTTGTGGAAAGAAATAATATTGTAAATATGTATTAGGTAAATATTCAGGAAAGAAAGATAAATATTTATTTACTCTCTTATATGTGTCTAACCAAGACTGCGAACGTTGCTCAGCGTTATATGGCTTAAATTCATGTCTTTTAAAATATTCTTTTAGTTCTTCAAAGTAATTTTTACCATCAATATCATAAATATCTGTAAACCAACCGAAATGATTTAATCCAAAATATTTACAACGCAAGTTAGCTTGCTTCTTATTTAGAATCTTTGCATAAGATCTCATCATTGAATATGGTTGATCGCATAAATTTAAAATCCTTGTATCATTTGGAAATACTTTGTCTAGGGCTAATGCGACGATAGCTGCCGGATTTGTATAATTTAATATCCAAGCATCTTTATTCACTTTACGAATATCATTTACCATCTCTATCATTGCAGGTATTGAACGCATTCCATAAGCAAACCCCCCAGGACCGCAAGTCTCTTGTCCTACAAGCCCATACTTTAGAGGAATTTTTTCATCTTTACTTCGCATCTCAGAATTACCTGCACGCATTTGTACTAAAACAGCATCACAATCACAATACGCAATTGATTTATCATCAGTAAATGTAAATTGTAATGCAGGCATCTCCTTTTTCAGCACAAGGGAAATATATGCATGCATCTTTTTCATTCGTTCAAGATCAATGTCATAAAAAACAATTTTCTTAATTGGAAATTTATCCTTATAGTCTACAATGGAGCCGATTAGAGCGGGTGTTCTCGAACTTCCTGCACCTACGATAGTGATATTATATTTTTTCATATGAAATCCTACCTTTTCTAGTTTTATTATAGTTAGAAGCAAATCTTTCTATTTAGATAAATGTATGAACTATAACAAAAAAACTTACTTAGGTAAGCAAAAGTTACATAGGTAAGTTTTTCAAGGTATTTACTAACTGCTCAATAACAATAAATACACCAATACGTGTTTTATCATCATTTTTTAAAGTATCAACCGAATCACTAGCGGCAAATAAATTAATATCTGCTAATTTCGATAATGAATTATTTGTAAATGATGTAATTGAAATAATATTAGCTTGACGTGATTTAATAATTTTTGCAGTTTCGATAATTTTTGCAGTTTCACCTGATAACGATATCAAAATAAATAACTCTTTCTTATCCACTTTATGAGCAGCGATTGTCAGTAAATTATAATCATCAATCAATACACATTTCACTCCAGCAATAACTAGTAGTCTATTCAAATATAGAGCACATGTCTTCGAAGTCCCTCTTGCAGCCACATAAACAGTTGTGGCATACCGTATATATTTTGCTGCTAATTTTAATAACTTTTGATTTAATAATCCTTCGCTCATTTTCACAATTGATAGAACATCAAGTTCACTCTTATGCTCATTTTCATTATTCACCAAACTTTTAAGATAGTACTTTATATCAGCATATCCTGCGAAACCTAAGCGTTTTGCCATATTGATTACAACTGTCTTAGAAGTAAATGTTTTCTCTGCCAAATCATTTATATGCATGCATATAACTTTATCTCGATTTTCTACAATAAAATTACATACTCGTTTTTCAGCAGAAGTGAGTAAATCAAATCGTTCAATTATTTTATCCATTTGTTTTATTGAATCAACTTTAAAATGTTGATTCTCTCCCACTCTTTTACCTTAGTATAACATGCATTCATAAGTTTCCAAATACAATTAAAAAAATGCTGCATAAGTCATTTCACTTATAAAGCATTTTCATTAGATTACTTTGAAATTGTGTTTTTGATCAGTTCTACAACTTCTGCTTCTGTAGATGACGCAACTGCCTTTTCAGCTAGTTCCTTCATCTTCGCATAACTTAAAGAATTGATGATCTTACGTGCTGGTAAGATAGATGTTGCGCTCATTGAGAATTCATCTAATCCTAAACCAAGTAACACTGGTGCAGCCAACTCATCGCCAGCCATTTCACCACACATACCACACCATTTACCCTCTTTATGAGCACCATCGATTGCCATCTTGATTAAACGTAATACAGATGGGTTTAATGGCTGATAGAGATAAGATACTGGTTGACTCATACGGTCAGCAGCCATAGAGTACTGAATCAAGTCATTTGTACCGATGGAGAAGAAATCTGCTTCCTTCGCTAATTGATCCGCAAGTACTGCTGCAGCAGGAATTTCAATCATGATACCAACTTGTACATCACCAACAGTTACACCCTCAGCGATTAACTTCGCACGTTCTTCATCATATACAGACTTCGCTTCACGGAATTCTGCGACAGTCGCAATCATTGGGAACATGATACATAACTTACCAAATGCGGACGCACGCAATAATGCACGTAACTGAACACGGAAGATATCCTTACGTGATAAGCAGAAACGAACAGCACGAACGCCTAAGAATGGGTTCATCTCTTCTTCAAACTGATAGTAGCTTAACTTCTTATCGCCACCGATATCCAGTGTACGGATAACAACTTGCTTACCATTCATTCCTTCAAGAACTGATTTATAAGCCGCAAACTGTGTATCTTCATTAGGGAAATCATTTTCACTCTTCATGTAGAGGAATTCTGTACGGAATAGACCTACACCTTCACCACCGTTTGCGTTGACTGCATCAACGTCAGCTGGTGAACCAATATTACCAACAAGTTCAACCTTATGTCCATCAACAGATACGGATGGTTTATCCTTTAAAGCCTTTAGAGCTTCCTTATTTGCACGGAACTCTTCAGCACGCTTTGTATATTCCGCAATCTGTTCTTCTGTTGGATTCGTGATTACTTCACCATTGATTGCATCTAAGATAACTAAATCACCAGATTTTAATGTATTTAAGATATCCGTTACACCAACGATTGCTGGAATCTCTAAGGAACGTGCCATGATAGCACTGTGGCTTGTACGTCCACCGATTTCAGTCGCAAAACCCTTTGCGAATTCCTTATTTAAGGAACCTGTATCAGATGGTGTTAAGTCCTTAGCAACTACAACCACTGGTTCGCTTAATGTACTTAGATTTGGAATTTCATTTCCTGTGATATTGCAGAGTAAGCGGAATGATACGTCTTTAATATCTGCTGCTCTTGCTCGCATGTATTCATCATCCATGCTTTCAAACATGGAAATCATCATCTTTGATACACAATCAGCTGCGTATTCAGCGTTTACAGAATTCGATGTAATTTCATTTTCAATAGAACTACGGAATTCTGGATCACCTATCATCATAAGATGTGCATCGAAAATAGCCAATTCTTCTTCTGCCAATGTCTTTGATGCGACTTCTTTAATTTGTTCAATATCAGAGATCGTCTTTGCAAATGCACTATCCAACTTCTTTAATTCTTCCTCTGGATTTGCGCTTGTCTGTACAATTTTTAGAACTGGTTGTTCTAGCTTATATACTTTTGCAATTGCAATTCCCTGTGATGCTGCTATACCTTTCAACATGTCTTAGAACCTCCTCGTTGTATAGGATATATCTGTTTGCAAGAATGGAAACGGTTACATTTTATTTTAAAATAAAAAGTACGAATTTCCGCATGAATACAGCCTTTTGAACATCTATATCTGTAGTTCATTTTAACATTTTTCAAATATCTAAGCAACGAACGAATTCTTCAACTGCCTCCTTTTTTAGTCGATAATATGATGATTTTGCATAGTAGTTACAGTACCAGTTTCTTGGTGATTGATTTAGAAAATCATGTTTGATGATACACACGGTATCCGAGGAACAATTTTCCATGACATGTTCAATCATATGCCCTATCCCCTTTTGAACATAAGCAGCTGTTCTTTCATGAACTTCATGACTATCGCCAATTAACTCTCGCGTTTTCTCCCGGCGATAGATTCTTCCTAAACTCTCTAATAGTTTAACTTTCTCATCATATGGTAAACGTTGTAATTTCATGTGACATAGATCCCCTCAAACCTATATACACAGTATGAAGGAGTTTCCTACGACAGTATTTAAATTTCCAGTATTCCTATAACTCTTATCACAAAGTTCCAGTTTTGCTGTATATTCTTTAAAAGAAAAAATCGGGATTTCTCCCGATTCATAAATCTTGTTATTTACTTACTTCTAGTAAGCCATATCCACCGCTAGAGCGACGATATACAACAGATACAGTTTCTGTTTCATCATCTGTATAGATATAGAAGTTATGTCCACTGAGTTCCATCTTCATAATGGCTGTATCAAGATCCATTTCTTCTGCATTCACCGTCTTTGTCTTAACAGGAATAGAATTTTCTTCTTCTATAAGCTGTGTATCAATAAATGCATTCGCAAGATGTTCACGATGTTTCTTATTTAGTCTAGTCTTTTGACGACGAATTTGATCTTCTAATTTATCAATTGCTAAATCTACTGCTGCATAGAAGTCATCATGTACAACTTCTGCTCTCAAAATACCTACACGTGATGGGATTGTAACTTCAACCTTCTGCGAGTTTGGATAAACTCTGGCAAGGACACGAGCAATCGTATTTTCATCGATAAGTAAGTACTTATCTAAAGCGGATAATTTCTCCTCAATCTTTGTACGCATTGCTGGTGTAACAGCGATATTCTTACCTACAATTTCAAATCTCATACAATACCTCCTGTATGTGCTTGAGATACACTCAAAACAACTACGGATGTTTCCAATGATACTCTTCGCACTTCTTGTATTTATGCCTATATTATACAACATAAATCAAATTATTTTTGTATTCGATGTGAATATTCCGTGATAAAAACTTCACCTTTTAGAGTGAAGTTTTTTCAACTAATTTAAACAACCATTTCAAAACAACTGTCATTGCATAGGTATCCATACCACAATAAGCCTTTAAGTCAGCGATACTCTTTTCCACATCTTCAGTATCAACATTCTTATCTAGATTACGCCATTCAAATACGGCATCCATTCCCTGTTGGATATCTAAATTATGATAGCCAGGATCATCCATCATTGCCATAATGGTTTTTAGTGACCACTGTCCCTTCATACGTGTATCGTAAATAACACCTGTTGAAAATGGCAACTGTAGATCTTCCATGCGTGCATTGATGTGTAATAGGTCTTTTGCATATTCTGGATACATATCCGCTAATTCTTGAATACGAATCTTTTCGGCACCTTCTGCGTTATAAGCTAGTACGGTTCCTTCCTTAGGAATCGAATGAATTAAATGTTCTGCCATGTCTTTACGGTTATCATGGATATTGAGATAGACTTCATGTTCGATTCTACCATCTTCATGCATGATATGTAGAGAGTATTCAAATGGCAATACATCATACGGATGCATTCCTTCATATGGTGGAATCGCAAAACGTTCCCATTCAAAATCAATACAGGTAATCGGATAATGAATGTAACCCAACCAGTTTGCTAAAGCATTGTAGTCAACATATTGTCCACCATTGCGGTCCGCTTGGATTTGCGCAAATTGTTGAGAAGAGCCTTCGATACGTTCTAGATCTGCATCTCTAAGATATAATCTTCCTTCTTCATACATCTGCCGTTTAAATCTCGAAGCTATCAGTGTCAAAATAGAATTATCCGGTAACTGTTTTTCATGCGGAAAACAATCATCATAGTATAAACACTTTTGACGTGCCATACATTGGGGTTTCCGTATTGGTTCGCCTACCGTTTCAAACGTACAGGATTCCATCTGCTGCAATAAATAATGTAAATCATGCATGTTATCATAGATAGCTTCTTTGATATCTACTGTTGGATTATTTTTATCATTATAGAAAGATGTACTGACGATAAATAGTTCATGTGGGTCCAACTCTTTTCCTCGACGATAGTTCTTATTGAGATGAATCATATAAATATCTTTGATTTTAATATTCAATCCCTCTAACACCCATACCGTATCACAGTAGAACTGCATATCATCCGCATGTGGAAATAAACCAACAAATAGAAAATACAAATCCCATCCATCTTGATTGCGATGTAAGAATGGTGCTTTAATACGTAACTGTTCATATTCAAAACGTGCTTTGACAAGCCAATCATACTCCTGTAAAGCATTCATGGCCAGGCTTGCCTCATCACCCTGTTTACCAAGAAAATGGTTAGTTACACCTAGCTTTACACATGCTAGCTCACTAACCTCTTCATCCAATCTTACAAATGGCTGAAACTTTCTCTTTTCCGCTTGCATTTCGTTTAGAAATAAGCGGGGACAGCGCGTATATTTCTTACAATCAGAAATATGAAACATAAAACTCCTCTATTAAATACCCTCACTCATCGGTAACATTGCTGCACCAATAATGCCAGGTTCATCAAGCGTTGCTATCACAAATGGTGTATTATGCAATGCTGTATGTGACATTGATTTATAATTCTCAATCACTGCTGGCAAGAACTTATCTGCAGATTTTGTCATACCACCACCGATTACAAAGATATCTGGGTCACATACACATGCGATAGTCGCAAACATTTGGCCTAAATCTTTTGTGGCTTCATCCACAATCTTGATTGCTCTTTCATCTCCTGCATCAGCTAAATCGAATACACTACCTGCATGCAAGATTTCTTTATCTTTAATCACTTCTTTTGCCTTACGTGTGATATGAGTACCACTTGCCTCATTCTCTACTGCACCAGCATTTAAGTTATTAATCTTTTCACGATTACGGTCGATGATGATATTTGCGATTTCACCACCAAAGCCATGCTTACCGCAGACTGTCTTTCCATCAACGATTAAGGCTCCACCAATACCAGTGGAAATCGTTACATAGTATACAACACTCTTATCTTTACCAGCACCTACCAAAGCTTCCGCAAGTCCTGCAACGTTTGCGTCATTATCCACAAATGCTGGCATACCAAATTCCTTGGACAACTCATCCGCAAATGGATAACCTGTAAATCCCTTTAAGTTTGTGCTTAATACCATACTTCCAGACTTCTTATCAACTGGTCCTGGTACACCAACACCAATCGCAGAACAATCTTTCCATCCTGGAATCTCTCTTACCATTTCCTTTAGGTTAGACATGACCTTTGTTGGTCCTTCCATACCGTATGATGGTCCCTTTACTTGGGATAGTACTTCACCAAATTCAGTTACTTTCGCAACACGTACATTTGTACCACCTAAGTCAATTCCAATATATGTCTTCATACATCCTCCAAATCAAATAAAATTCATTATTTTTATTATACACTATGAATCGCTTGTGAATGCACCAGAAAGAAAAAACCAGAAGAATTTCTTCTGGTCTAAAATCATCCCAATAGAATTAGTCAGCTAATGTTCCAAATGGATCCCATGGTAACAGTTCCTTTGGCTCTTCTAACAATGCCTTTTGAGAAGCTTCAGATAAGTACTTTTTATGTACTGCAACAACATATGTATATTCATCGAGCCATGAATCAGAAGCAATGAAGTAACCCTTATTAGCAATCTTATCTCCCCAAGAGTTTTCAATCTTCCAACGAGTTGGCTTATCATCTACAAGGTTTACGCCAGTCAATACCATTGCATGGTTCATTGCGGACTCCTTATAGTCTAGCATCTCAGCCTTTGTCATTTCCAATTGCATATCTAATGTATTGGCATAGTCATACTGTGCATTATCCCAAAGACCTGTATCACGATCAGCATCCTTACCACAATCGCAACCAAACCATACCGGATAACCATCTTTCATCTGTGCAATCGCTGCAGCTTTGAGCTCATCCATTGGTACATTGAGAAGTTTCACCTGTTCTCCATCAACGACATTACCTAAGTACTTAACTGTATAAGTCTTATGGAATGGCTTATCCTCTGTAGGTCCATGAATCACACTGATATAATCAGATAAATCAATTCCTAGGTTTGCGTAGAAGTCTAGTGGTTTTACATTGTATTCCGCATGGTAATTACCATCTTTATCGTTGTATTCAAATGTAAATTCCTGTGGTGGTAAACCAAAACAAGACGCAATCAAGCCATAGATTTCTTTGAGTGCTATTTCCTTCAATGCTGGAATTTCATCCTTCTTACCAGCTTTAGCTAACTTACGACTATCCACCGCAAACTTACGTAGGCGACGATTCAGAATTGCATTCATCTTAGCTGTATGGGAGCCTTGGTAAGTATCAGGCATCGCACTCTTAGGCGCAATACCATACTTCTTGACAAGGCTTACTAACATGTTCCACTGGCCACCATCACCAACAGCCCATTCTAATAAGAAACGCATGTTATCACTTCCGACAGGACTATCAATTTCCTGTAGTGTGCATTCCATAAACCAATTTGCTTTTTCTAATTTGTCATAGAATGCGATATAGTTTTGTGATAACTCAAACTCAGCCATGTTGTACTTTTTCGCAATAAGTTCTCTTAATACATTCATGGATGAGAAAATCCAACAACGACCAGACTGGTATTGATTAGTGACTGGCATTGTCTTTAAATCTATCGAGAAGATATTTGGGTTATTTCTTTCTGCATCAAAATTACGACTAATTGTACCGATATCATTCTTCACTAAGGCATTGCGAACAACTCTTGCCTTTTCATCTTTTAAATAATTCTCACGTAGAGTATCAATTTTCTGTAATGTTACAGGATTCATATTAGACATTTTAATTACCTTCTTTCTATGTAGTATGTTATAACTAACTCACCTATTTTTCAATTGATAAACACTGATAAATTCTTAACTTTTTGCAGAAAACTCCTGTTTACAATGTGGACAATGAATCACAACTTCTCCCTTCCCTCTTGGAATACGAACAAGTTGATAACAACGTTTACATACGAAGTACTTATAGTCTTTATTTGTGATATTATTTTTGACTGCTTTAAACTGTCTTGTCACAAAACGATTTGTGTCTTGATACTTTCGATTTTCAATACTGCGCTTGGTGATATTTCTTGAGCTAAAGCGATACATAAATACAACAAAGATTACAAAAGCCAGTAAAGCCGGAATACTATTTTTTACAAATAAACCCAATACCAAAATCACTGTCATCATGATGAGTAGATGCATATTGAGACGATCCATCCCATAACTTCTTCTAAGACGATATTGTAATTGTTCAATCAAACGATTTCTTCTTTTCATATACACTTCCTATTCTAATGACAGGATTATATCACTTCCTACACACAATCGATACGATGCCGAAATACTTCTTCTAATAAAGTACGATAGTTTTGAAAACGTCTTTGTAATGTCCGCAAGGACATATGATATTGGTATGCAATATCTTTCTGTCTAACTCCATCAATATAGTAAGACACAAACATATCCATCCCCATCTTCCCGTGTACCACTTTCATGTAATGCATGATCTTCTCCACTTGTTCGACTTGTGTTGAAACTGCTTGGTATTGTTTCTGAAGCATTTCATCTGATGATTGTTTCATCTTCATCTCAAGTGCTTGTTGTAACTGTTTTTGTAATGGATATGCTTTACATAAATCCTTAAAATAGTCTTTCTTTCTACACATAATACCCTCCACTTTTTCTATACACATTTCGTTACATGTTCCCATAGAAAAAGCTGAGTATCACTCAGCTAGAAAGTTAGGTCTTTACCTGTTAATAGATGATACGCTTCCAAGTACTTCGCAATTGTCTTATCAATTACTTCTTGTGGTAAGCAGTAATCACTATTTGGATTTTGTTTTAACCAGTCTCGAACAAACTGTTTATCAAAGGATGGCTGTCCCTTACCTGGTGCATATCCTTCAACTGGCCAGAAACGACTTGAATCAGGTGTTAACATTTCATCTGCCAAAACAACTTCACCATGTTCATCAAGACCAAATTCAAACTTTGTATCAGCGATGATTATGCCCTTAGTACGTGCATATTCGGCACATTTCTTATAAAGTGCAATCGTGTAATCTCTTAACTTTTTTGCATACTCTTCACCACGTTCTGGATATGCTTTCTTTAAGATTTCAACAGACTTTTCATAACTGATATTTTCATCATGTTCTCCAATTTCTGCTTTAGTGGATGGCGTATAAATTGGCTCAGGAAGTTGATCACATTCCCTTAAAACATCTGGTAATTTGATATTACATACAGTTTGATCCTTTTGATAGCTTACCCAACCAGAACCTGTGATATATCCTCTTACGATACATTCAATTGGTAACATCTCCAACTTCTTACACATCATTGATCTACCCGCAAATTTCTCGTTGCGGAAAAATTCTGGCATCTGTTGTATATCAGTGGTAATCATATGGTTTTTTACAATATCTTTTGTTAGATCAAACCAAAAACGTGACATTTGTGTTAAAACAATTCCTTTGTTTACTACCTGATTCTTTAAAATGACATCGAATGCAGAAATACGGTCGGTCGCTACCATAATTAAGGCATCATCAGCGTCATAGATTTCACGTACTTTGCCTTCTTTGATTGGTGCATATTGTTTCATGATGTTCTCCTCCTTAATGAAACACGATTGATAAACAATTCAAACAGAAAAACGGCATTCAAAGAATACCGCTTTACATTTCAATATAGCCATTCTCATCAGCTGGCTTAGAAAGCGCGATGATGAACTTATAAATTCCATAGATTGCTGGAATTCCTGTCCAACAGAAAACAAGTGAGAGTACACCCGCGCGCGTATTTCCAGCATAGAATTCTTGGGCACCAAAAACACCTAAGAAGAATGCAAGAAGAGCGTAAGTAGTCTTATTCACTCCACGAGAGCTAGAACGGTTATCAAAAACACTTTCAGCCTTCGTGATGATAATACTATCATCATTGCGATAGATATTAACATAATCACCAATTCTTGGTGGGAAGTTAAAATACGCAATATCAAATTCTTCTAAGCTTCCATCAGCCTTACCAACAGATACTATACGATTTTCAATACGAACAATTTTATCCATATGAATTTCCTCCGACGTTCATATTATACATTATCATGACTTACTTGTCATAATTGTCATTGATTTCGGATGAATTTCGACAGTAACACTACGATGTTTACCACCATCTTCTCCATCCAGTGTCCATGCAGTATCTTCTTCACAGATAAATTCAATCTTATCTGTTTTGAATGCATGTACATATTTAGGATCAATATTACCTGTCGCTACGCCAGTTAATACGTTATGTAATACTTCAAGATTATCTAAAGCAGCGACTAACAATACTTCAAACTTTCCATCATCTAGTGTGGAATCTTCATAGAATGGAAGCTTAAATCCACCAACAGATGGTGAATTAGAAATAGCGCCAAAGACAAATGTACCTTCTTCCTCAACTCCATCATGAATAAACTTCATCTTTGTATGATTCGAAAGACTTGCCGGAAGATTTCCTAACGCATTGAGTACATATGCGCCATATCCAAGTATCTTCTTAGATTCACGAGATGTTTCATAGCTCGTTGCGGTAAATGCACCAAAAGCAGCTACGTAGTTAAAATATGTACCATTAAAACAACCTACATCATAAGAGAATGGCTTACCAAAGGCTATCGTACGGCAATAGGATTCAACTGTACCTTCTCCATCAATTGCTTTACTAAAGTCATTAGTTGTACCACCTGGAATATAACCAATTGGTAAGTGAATATCCTGATGCATCATAATATTCACAACACGGTTGAGTGTCCCATCTCCACCATATACAACTATTATTTCAAATTCAGCTGCGTGAGTAATTAATATCTCTTCAGAACCCAAGCCTTTATCTGGCATGATTGGAAACACCGTTACTTCACAATCAAAAATTGTTAGATTCTTGATAATATCAAAGACAATCTTTTCGATTGCATTGTTACCTGCTTCAGGATTGAATAAGAACATTACTTTTTTCTTCATAGCATCACCTACTTCATCTTTATTCTATCACTTTCATACAATGAAAAAAGGAGATTTCTCTCCTTTATAGATTTGACTAAGCTTCTACCTTCCAAAGGCCGTGTAGGTTGCAGTATTCATAAGCTGCTACAACTTCATCACCTTCCGCTAATACGAAGTCAGCGACTGGTTGATCTGTAGGTAATAGCGCCTTACGTTGTACACCCTGCTTTGTTTCTAAAGCGATGAACTGAATAGAATGTTCTTCAGTCATTGGGTGAAGAACAGAACCAACAACTACATGAACCTTGTTACCATCAACTGTGATAACTGGTACGTGCTTTTCACCTGCAGCATCTGTTGAATTAGCCTTTAATTCAACCATTTCTGATCCTTCAGATGTGAATGCTGTGTCGTTTCCTAATACTACTTCGATAATTTCTTTTGTTGTTCTGTTAATAAAAAATTTCATGTTCACTCTTTCCTCCTAATATTTATTGGGCTGATGATTTATAGGAACGTGATGCGAATTCATGATCCAATAAGTATAGGGCTTTAGGATCACTTCCAAATAATTCCATCTTTTGAATTAAGTCAGCTGCGTTCTTTTCTTCTTCTGCTTGTTCAGAGATAAACCAATCTAAGAACTGTGTTGTACGGTAATCATTTACCTTACTTGCTTCAGCATAGATTGCATTGATAGATGCTGTGATGAACTTCTCATGAGCATAAGCAGCCTTTAACACATCAATATCTTCTTTTGACTTTGACTCTGGCTTAGCGATTGCTTCATAAGTTACCTTTTCATCATTGTCATGTAAATAAGCGATGAACTTTAACGCATGGTCCATTTCTTCCTTAGCTTGGATGTTATACCAGTTAGCGAAACCATCTAATCCCTTTTCAGTGAAATGGTTTGCAAATTCTAGGTATAAATAAGCACTGTACATTTCTTTGTTAATCTGGTCGTTGATTAGTTTTGAAACTTTCTTCTCCATAACGAGTTCCTCCTATGACTGTAGTCACCTATAGGATAGTAGAATTACATTTCATTTTCAAGGAACATGCTCAAATTAAAAAAAGAGACTTAGAATTTCTTCTAAATCTCATAATCAATACAAGAGCGAGCTTGAATCTTATCTTTTAATAAAGCTTTTAGTTTTAAGTGTTCTGGATGAACTTGGTATGCATTTAATGCCTCAAAAGATACAAAGTCAAACACTAAGGCAAAATCATAATTTGTTGGATCTGCATCCTTGTGATTGCATACTACTTCACCACTAGCCACTTCTTTTAAACTAGTAAGTGTTTTAGCAAGAGTTACTGCCTCTTTTAAACTTTCTTCATGATTTAAAGCCTGAAGTTTAAACATTACAATGTGTCGAATCATATATCATTACTCCAAATTTAGATGGTAACGTAGGATATATACGTTAGCCGCAAAGAAGATAACATTCATAATAACCGAATAAATTAATGTCATTGTTTGATAACTCATTTGGTTAAGAGCATTCATAACCTGCACTGCACCAAATGTCACTACAAAGATAGAAGGAACTTGGAATAGAGATGGAACCACAATACCTAGGATAATAAATGTAGCGATACCAACAAGTAAACGATGTTCTGGGAATAAGTTACCAACGGAATAACATAGATAAATCAGTAATAAGAACTGTGATGCTGAGAATAGATATGTTGCACATAACTCTATAAATCCTAAATCTAATAAAATCTTTAATGCACGAAGTAACCAATCAAAATTTAAATATAGACTGCGAATCAAATCGATAAATTGACCTGTACCGATAATCATACCGACTAGGCATACTAGCTGTGCTAGTACAAATAGTATGACATAAATCATATATGTAATAACCTTACTTAATACAAGTTGCCAAGTGGTTACTGGTAATGTATGCATTAAATATCCCTGTCCAGACAATAGATTTTTATGGAAGCGTTGTACAGAAGAGCCAAAAATCATCATAAATGTCGCAAATACAATTCCTACTACCATCAAAACCAAAATAAACGAAACTGTCGAAGAGTTACTTGTGTAGAATGGATCATATGCCAATCTTTCTGACATGATTTTAAGATTGGTGTTCACTGATACACCAAGTACGATGGATAATAAGAATTCAGCGCCAATCAAGATTAGAAATAATTTATATGTTGATTTAAATTCAAAATGAATTAATTTAGCTAGCATGCGAATACCTCTCTAAATAATGCGTCTACTGACTTACCTTCTTTTTCACGAATATCATCTATACTGCGATGGAATACAATTTCTCCATCTCGGATGAAAATAGCTTCATCTAATACAGGTTCTACATCTGCAATCAAGTGCGTAGAGATGACAACCAATGCATTCTCACTATAGTTTCCAATGATCGTACGTAAGATGTAATCTCTAGCCGCTGGGTCAACCCCACCGATTGGTTCATCTAAGAAATACACCTTTGCTTCACGACTCATTGCAAGTACAAGTTGTACTTTTTCTTTATTACCCTTTGATAAATTCTTAAGCTTATCTTTTAGTTGAATATGTAACTCATCTAACATCTTTAGTGCTCGGTCATAACGGAAGTCATCATAGAAACTCTTGAACATATTTAGCAGTTCACCAACATTCATCCAATCTAATAGATAATCCGCATCAGGTAGATAAGACACAACTGCCTTAGTTTCAATCCCTGGCTTTTTACCATCGATAAAGATACCGCCCTCTGTTGGGGTTAATAAGCCATTTGCAAGCTTTAACATTGTTGTCTTACCACTACCGTTAGGTCCAAGTAAACCTACGATACGTCCTGACTCTAATGAAAGGTCAACATGGTTTAACGCTACTTTATTACCATATTTCTTTGTTAAACCTTTGCATTCAAACATTACACTCATCATTCTTCTCCTTGCATATTAATAAAATCAATCATCTGTGTTCTGGAATATCCTAGCTTTTTTAGCTTTGCGTAATATTCCGCGGTTAGGCTTTTAGCCTCTTCACCCTTGATACCATCAAGCATGGATTTATCTTCACTAACAAAACGTCCTGCAGTACGTTGTGTATATACAAGCCCTTCTTGTTCAAGTCCTATCAGTGCTCGTTGCATCGTATTTGGATTGACTCCAGATTCTTCTGCTAATTCACGAACAGATGGTAACTTGGAACCGGCTGGATATACACCCGTCACAATTCTTCGTTTGATAATACTGACTAGTTGTGGATAAATTGCTTGATCACTTCTAAATTCCCAACTCATCATTTCTCCTTCTGTATTACTGTCTTAATACAGTATTATATTAATACAGTAATATGCACCTGTCAATAATAATTATTTATTGTTTTTCGATAAATAATTATTGAATTACAGAAATATATATACTATGATACTTCCACAAGGAGGACTTGATTATGGAATCTAGTTCAAAACATATACGTAACAGCATATTACTTACACGAATATTGATATTACTCATTGCGCTTATCGCAATCTATATCATCATCAATAGTGTTTCAATCGCCAAAGAGTTTATTGACAGTCGAAATATCACGTCAATATCTACACAGAATCAAATTATTCTCGCCTGCGGGATTGGCTATATTGGCTTTGTAGTATTACTTCGCCTTCTATACATTATCAATCAGCTTCTCGTAAATATCTCTAAAGAAAATGTATTTATTATAGAGAATGTAAATCTATTAAGACATGCAAGTGTTTGTTGTTTGTTAGGAAGTTTCCTTGCTTTTATACTTGCAGCAATTTGGTCTAAGCTATTCTACAGTATTGTATTTGCGGCCATCTTCTTTGCTTTGATTATTCGTATTATTCAAAATATTTTTCAACAGGCAATTCGTATGAAAGACGAATTAGACCTGACAATATGAGGTGACTTATGCCTATTCATGTTGATCTAAATGTCATTATGGCAAAACGTCATATCAGTGCAGGTGAACTTGCTGAAAAGATTGATATTACACCAGCAAATCTGTCAATTCTAAAAAATGGAAAAGCAAAGGCAATCCGCTTCTCTACGCTGGAAGCGTTATGTAAAACCCTAGATTGCCAACCAGGAGATATACTCAGCTATGAACCAGAATAAACAACCTATGATTGCACGTGACACACTCTTATTCTATATCGCAATCGCAACATATATATTTGGATACTTGTATGCTTCACTTGTTGTAATCTACTTTGCCTTTGCAAAGTTAGCAGCACTATACATTCTGATTGTAGAAGTTAGCGCAGCTTCCCTTCACAAAGAGCGTACAAAAGAATCTATCCTATGGGCATGTCTACTATTATTTCAAGGTATTCTTCTTGGATTTGACCGTTCTTTTGAATTCGAAAAGGTAGCGATACTACACGCGAATGTCATCTACTATACGTTATGTCGTTTTCAGAAATTATCACTGCCAAATACAAGTGAAACAATCCTATTGGATTTTTTTGAGGGGTGGATCATTCAGCCATTCTCACATCTATTTGCACGTATCATACATATCATCAAATACCTACGCAGACACATTCATTCAAAGCAACTAAAAACAGTAGTATTTAGTTTGGTTATCTTAATTCCACTTGTACTTTTCGCATTAGGACAACTATCCGCAATCGACCAAAAATTTGCAAACCTAACAACAAGTCTTTTTAGATTTATCTTCCATCCACTCAATTCAATATAATTCTTCCGTATCATTTGGAGTTTACCAGTTGGTGCCTATCTATTTGGACTTATCAGTAGTTGTATTCTTAGTGAGAAACCCTTTATATCCTATGATGGCTGTAGAGAGTTCTTCCTAAAGAAAAAAGTGATTCCGCTTATTTCTATTCGTATCACAAATTTGGTATTACTTATACTCTATCTTGTATTCTTTATTTTCCAGTTATCAGAGTTACCTACTGTATTAGCTGCACCTAGCGCAGAGAGTTCATGTGTATATGCAGTACGGGGCTTTTGGAATTTCTTCCGTATCATGGGATTAAACATCCTATTAATTTTGGCATTAAACTTCCTGGTCAGAAAAGAAGATATTACAAACACAAAGCTAGAAACATATATATTGTTATTTACGACATTATATTTCAACTTGCTTGCATGTTTAAAACTAGGCCTATACTTCTTTACCTACGGCTATACAGAACGTCGAGTGATTGCTTTATGGTTACTGGTTTCAATCTTAATTTCTCTTATACTGATTATCATTCGTATGCATAAGAAGTTCAATTTAATTCAGTTTATAACTACATCATTTGTAACAAACTACATTCTCTTCCTTTACTTACTTCCACTCTTCTATCCAATAAACTGGCTTTAAAAAAGTGGTCACTTTCCATTTTGAAGTGACCACTTTTTTATTCAATCCAATCAACACTCATTACAGTATATTCGCCTAAGTCATTAACTGCTTTACGTAGTACTGTTTCATCTACTTTAGACTTCATATGAACATGTGCTTTCTTTAAATCAGAGTCTACTACTGCGTATACACCTTCTATTGTGTTTAATGCATTTTCAACTTTTGAAGCGCAATGTCCACATGTCATACCATCCACAGTAAGTACTGCTTCAAATGGATAATGTGCAAGATTCTTATCTGCGACCTTCACATTTGCATGACAGTCACAGCCTCCTCCACACGATCCACCGGATGAACAACAACCAGAAGTTCCTCTTTTAATAACAGAGCGAATCGCAAATGCAAGTACAACTACTAATACGCCACCTACTACTATTGTTCCCATACTACCTCTTTCTAAATGCAGTTAACCTGCACTATAGGTTTTACCTATTTCTTTTCCTTTTTCACAAAGGTATACAATGCCATAGTGTTCTTTGTTGAGATATCCTTCATGTGCTAGTTTGGTTAACATGGCACTTACACTTGGTCTAGAAACATTTAATTCTTTTGCCAGTGTTACGCTACGTACGCCTTTACCACTTGGATCTAAGCGAAGTAATGTAACTAAATATTTAATCTTCGCTGCTGTTAATTCGTGTATAGACATTATACATACACCTTTCTAAATAAGGTACAGGTTGTCCTGCACCTTATAGTAAATCATTATTTTTCTTTGTAACCTGGACGTACAAGTCCCCAAATGATAGCTGCAATTAATACAATCGCAACAACGAGTCCAATTGGGTGGATATTACCTGTAACTGCAGAACCAACCTGGTAGATAATGAGCGCAATTACGTAAGCTAAACTACACTGATAAGCAATTGCAAACCATGTCCACTTACCATTATTCATCTCACGACGGATAGCACCAATTGCCGCAAAGCATGGAGCACATAGTAAGTTGAATGCTAAGAATGAGTAACCTGCAATCGGGTTATTATTGAATGCATTTGCCATAGATGTAAAGATCTGCCATCCATTTTCAGCAACTTCACCTGCACCATAGAGAACACCCATTGTACCTACAACGTTTTCCTTAGCAACTAAACCAGTAATAGAAGCTACAGCAGCACGCCAATCTCCCCAACCTAAAGGTATGAATATAAACTTGATTGCATTACCAATTGCCGCAAGCATAGATTCAGACTGTTCTACAGCACCAAATCCATTCTCAGTAAAGCCATAGCTTTGCATGAACCATACAAATACAGTCGCAAGTAAGATGATTGTTCCTGCCTTCTTAACGAAGGAAGAACCACGCTCCCACATAGAATGTAAGATATTAGATGGAGTTGGCCAATGATATGCAGGCAATTCCATTACGAATGGTGCAGGATCACCAGCAAACATCTTTGTCTTCTTTAATGTAATACCTGAAATAACGATAGCCGCAATACCTAAGAAGTAAGCACTTGTCGCTACTAATCCAGACTTCTGGAAGAAAGCACCAGCGATTAAAGCGATAACTGGTAACTTGGCAGAACATGGAATAAATGTTGTAGTCATAACTGTCATACGACGGTCACGCTCATTCTCGATTGTACGTGAAGCCATGACACCAGGAACACCACAACCTGTACCAATTAACATCGGGATAAAACTCTTACCAGATAAGCCAAACTTACGGAATACACGGTCCATAACAAACGCAATACGTGCCATATAACCGCAACCTTCCAAGAATGCTAGAAAGAAGAATAATACTAACATCTGAGGTAAGAAGCCAAGAACTGCACCTACACCAGCAACGATACCATTTAGAATAAGACTCTGTAACCAATCCGCCACTTCAATAGACTTCAAGAAATTACCAATAACTGTTGGTAAACCATCTTGCCATGGTCCATATGTAGCAGCTTCAGGCTCTTCTTCTGCTGAATAGATTTCATAATCAGAGTAAGTTACTTCACGAGTTTCCTCTACGTCACCTTCATCATTATGAATATCAGCAGAAACAACCAAGTTCTCTAACTGTTCTGGTTTAAGAACTGTGATTTCTGTTTCACCTTCGTCATTTTCGCTAGAAGAGATATAACCCTTTTCAATTGCTTCATCAATGAATGCTTGATTAGCTTCTTGGTCTGCTTTGTATGTACCAGAATCTTCATCATATTCTGCACGTCCTAAGCCAAACCAGAACCAACCATCACCGAATAATCCATCATTTACCCAGTCAGTAGCACCTGTACCAAATGTCTGGATAGATACGAAGTATACGATAAACATAACTACCGCAAAGATAGGTAAACCTAACCAACGGTTTGTAACGATGTTATCAATCTTATCAGAAACACTGAGCTTACCAGCATTCTGCTTTGTATAGATACCATTAAGTGTTTCTGTAATAAATGTGTAACGAGCATTCGTGATGATAGATTCCGCATCATCATCTAAATCTTTTTCTACTGCAGAAACAATAGCCTCAACTTCAGTCATCTTACTTTCATCAAGATTTAATCTTGCAAGTACTTTTTCATCTCTTTCAAATACTTTGATTGCATACCAACGCTTTTGATCAGCAGGTACTTCTGTTAATACAGCATCTGTAATTTTAGAAAGAGCTGTTTCAATCTTATCTTCATACTTATGAATCGATGTAGCTGATTTTGTTTCAGCAGCCGCAATCGCAGCTTCTGCAGCTTCCATAATACCAGTTTCTTTCAAAGCAGAGATTTCAACAATCTTACAGCCTAACTTCTCGCTTAAAGCATTGATATTAATCTTATCATCAGCCTTCTTTACAAGGTCCATCATGTTGACAGCTACTACAACTGGAACACCAATTTCAAGTAACTGTGTTGTTAGATATAAGTTACGCTCTAAGTTTGTACCATCTACGATATTTAAAATCGCATCAGGATGTTCACCAATCAAATAATTACGAGATACAACTTCCTCTAATGTATATGGTGATAGTGAATAAATACCAGGTAAGTCCTCAATAATAACATCTGGATGTTTCTTGAGTTTACCCTCCTTCTTTTCTACAGTTACTCCTGGCCAGTTACCTACATACTGGTTAGAACCAGTCAAGGCATTAAATAAGGTCGTTTTACCACTGTTTGGATTACCCGCTAAAGCAATCTTTAATCTTTCGTTTGCCATTCTACTTTCTCCTTATCCCTCTATGAATTACTCAACTTCAATCATTGCGGCGTCATCCTTACGGATAGATAATTCATAGCCTCTTACAGTTACTTCGATTGGATCCCCTAATGGAGCCACCTTGCGAACGTAAACGTCAACTCCTTTAGTGATGCCCATGTCCATGATTCTACGCTTTACAGCGCCTTCACCATGAAGCTTCACAACCTTTGCAGAACTGCCAATCGCAACTTCCTTTAATGTATTCATTCTTCCCTCCTTATATCATGACTTTCATAGCCATTTCTTTCCCAATCGCAATACGTGTTTCTTTCACGTTTACAATTAGGTTTCCACCGACTTCCGAGACAACTGTGGCAGAGCCACCAACTACAAAACCGAGGTCTGCTAAGTGTTGTTTCACTTCCGCACTTCCCCCGATTTTAACAATCTTATATTCTTGACCGATTACTCCTAAAGCTAAAGGTATCATCGTGTGCCTCCTTACAAAAATGAACGAAAGTTAGAGCACTCTAACTAATGTTAGTTTAGACTCACTAACTAACATTGTCAATGTTTTCTGTAAAATAAATTGATATTTTTCATATACTTCTTTTGTGAAAATTTCACGACATTTTAATTATTTTGTCTGAATTCAATAGACAAAAATCTCTAATTATTTATAATACTTTTATGATACTTGGAGGCCCTATGAATAAATATGTAATCGCAACATCCTCTACTTCGGATTTGCCAGCAGAGTACCTAAAAGAACACAATATCCCCTTTATCTCATATACATACACAATTGATGATAAAGTTTATATAGATGATTGCACCGAAGAAAGTCGTAAATTCTTAATGGCTTCCATGCGTGCAGGTAAACAACCAAATACATCTCAAATCACAGAATATGCATACTATGAATTCTTAAAAGAACTTCTTGAAGCAGGTAATGATGTTCTATTTGTTGATATGACTCGCGCTTTATCCTCTTCTATTAATAACGCAGAGCGCGCAATCAAGAACCTAAGCGAAGAATTCCCTGATCGTAAGATTAGTCTATTAGATAGCTATTGCGTTACAGGTGGTCTAGCTCTCTTCTTAAAACAATTAGTACAACGTCATGAAGAAGGATGGGATTATGATCAAGTTGTGGAATGGGGAAATGCACATAAGTTTGAATACATTCACCGTTTCATGGTTGAAGACTTACAATGGTTAAGACGCGGAGGAAGATTATCCAACGCTTCTGCCCTACTTGGAACAATTCTATCCATCAAACCACTCATCTATATTCCAGATAGTGGTAAGCTTGTTTCCTTTAAACAAGTACGCGGTAGAAAAAAAGCACTACATTCATTAATCGATTCATGTGCAGACGATATCGCCGATTATACAAAAGATGAAGAAATCTCAATCATCCACGCAGATGCATACGAAGATGCAGTCGCATTTCGTGATGACTTTATCAAAACCTATCCACAGTTTAAAGATACAGAGATTTCCATCATGCAATTAGGACCAGTCATCGGAAGCCATGTAGGTCCAGACTTCATGGCTATTACATACCATGGCAAACACAGATTAAATATTGAAAAGTAAAAAAACTCGGTTGATCCGAGTTTTTACTTTAGCTCTCTTCTTCTTTTGAATGTAGTGCTTCTCTAAGCAAATTGAATTCGACTTGTTCCTCGGGAGTTAATACAACTCCTTTTTTCACTACTACATCATGATAAATAAATTAAATTTTACCAGAGAGTGATTTATCAATATATGGAATCATGGTCGCTCCTCCTATCCACTTTTATATTAATGGAGATTTGATTGTATTACATCTCAGAATGCGTAATCTGTACTAAAGAATACGTAATTTTATATTAGTAATAGCAAAACTCAGTACATTATGAGATTTTTGAATGGGTTATATCCTAGCAAAAATTTCGATGGTAGCAGAACGTAGAATTAGGGTATGTTCTATTAGAATATGTTGTAGCCTAGCAAAAATTTCGATGGTAGCAGAACACTTTTCTATTAGTGGAAGTATCAATCCGCGTTGTAGCCTAGCAAAAATTTCGATGGTAGCAGAACACGACAAAACGTATGGAGAAGAAGCAATTAGTTGTAGCCTAGCAAAAATTTCGATGGTAGCAGAACATGCTCCGTCTGTGTTTAAATACTGATTGTGTTGTAGCCTAGCAAAAATTTCGATGGTAGCAGAACAATCGTATTCAAAATTGCTTTCATCATTCTGTTGTAGCCTAGCAAAAATTTCGATGGTAGCAGAACTATCACTCAACTTTTTAAAATCTCTAATTAGTTGTAGCCTAGCAAAAATTTCGATGGTAGCAGAACCTCAAAATATCTAGCCTTATTTTGAGTATATTAGTATTTAACTAACGGTTTTCCCATCTTCTAGACCAAGAACAATCTTAACATATTCTTCCATATAATTAACACCCTCTTTCAAATTAGAAACACATAGAATCTCATTACAAATACGTTCATATATACTTTCTTCGTCCGCCAAGTCAATTGTAAATTTATCAATTAAATAACAACTATTAAGTTGATAATCAGTTTGTATTGTTCTACAAAATACAATTATCATCGAATTTGATATTTCTTTTATTTTATCCTGAATTTTATTTGTTACTATTGGGCAATCTACAATTATTAGATTTTCTTGCTTTGAAATTGAAGTTGCTTGCCTAATGAGATCCAATTGTAAAAAAATAAAATCTTCAATTGATAAGTCAAATTCATTCATTTCAAAATCATCAATCACTAAAGTCGGTTCAATTAGTTTTACAAATGTCATTGGTGATATCTTGATATCTCTTAACTTGATATCATGACTTTCATTAAACTGCATACACAACATTTCGGTTAATGATTGAATTGTTAAGAAAGTTTCAATATAGGATTCATCTGATAACTCATTTATTATCGCCTTTAGTAAGATAGATTTAGATTGTAATTTTAGTTCTTGATAAAATTCATAATTAGGTGAAATAAAGTATATATTAATTTTCTTTTGGGTAAGTTCATCATCATCTAAATAAATATGAATATTATTATGATTTTCTTCTTCATATTCACTCAATGGTAAGCCTACCTGAAATTCCTTTAAAGATCTTTTTAGATTCAATTTCTGTATTTCATTATTACCAATAATAAATTTGTACTTATCGATGAGTAAATCTGTTTTAAATATTCCCTTTTTCATCGTCAATTTTCTCATATGATTATAAATGCATCGGAATTGATTGAAGATTCTTGATGAGATTTACTACCTGTTAACAATACCATTTTTGAATATTGTTTTTCTGTTACCATCATTACACGTACATGTCCTTCTACTGGTACATTTCTTTTTAGTATATCTACATGCTTTACAGCTGCTTCTCTGTTCGGAAACAACTTGCAATAAATAGAATACTGCATCATGAAATATCCTTCTTGTACAAGATATTTATGAAAATGTGTATAGATACGAACATCTTTCTTAGTAACCATTGGTAAATCAAAGAACAAAATTAATCGCATAAAACTATATATCATAACGAATATTGCAATCAGGGTATTTATAGTAATCAATACTATTTTTCTCAATACATTTTAAAATACTTTCAAAATATAGCGTGACTGCATTACTAATCGTTTCAGTATTATGATCAAATTCAACTCTTGCAGTTGATAATTTGATGAGAGCTTCCCTATGTTCTGCAGTAAACAGAATATCATCTTTCATATTTGTGCAGACATAATTATCAACTATTGGTCTAAATACCTCAATCAAGTCGTCTGATAGGTTAAATTCATTCTCTCTTCCTTTATGAAATAATCCAATATTTGGAAGATATCCTTTTGAAATAATAATTGATGATATTAACGATCTAAAGATACTATAACCATAATTCAATCCCGCGTTAATAACATCACTATCAAATCTGATAAACCCATCCCCAAACATTTGTCTAAAATAAATTTTCGCAGCTAATCCTTCTCTATTACCAGGATCACCATCTTCTACTTCTTCTAGAAATTTCTTTAGATTTGCATATGATGTATCAGTGCAATAGTGTTTGGACATTATCTTCATTTGATTAGTAATTTTCCCTTTTACAATCTCTTTATGTAACTTTGCTTTAATCTCATCTGACCAATCAATTTGTT
>CALISH010000112.1 GCA_938041275.1 uncultured Solobacterium sp. | reverse complement strand
TGGGAATATAAAGTCAGGTTTTGAAGTTGGAGATAAAGTAAAACTATCACTTCCTGATGGTTCGCGAAGTGGTATTTTACCTATTCAAGAAGTGACAGTTGTAGGTGTTATTGATACGCCTCTATATTTAAATATGTCTAAGGAAACTAGTACATTAGATAACTTACCAATTAATTCATATTTATATATTCCTTCAACTGCCTTTGACTCTTCAAATTATCTAGAACTCAATATCTTAACAGATGATGGTAAAAATCTAGCTTCTTTCTCAGATTCATATGAAACATATATTGCGGATGTAAAACAGAAGATTGAAGAACTTGCGAAAACGCAAGAAAAAGTAACTGCACACAAAATTAAAGAAGACGCAATGCATGAATATAACGATGGGATGCAGAAGTACATCGATGGGACAAAGCAATACCAAGATGCACTCGATAGTTATCAAAAAGAAATTACGGATGCGCAACAAAAACTATCCGAAAGTAGAGCGAGTGTTACTGTTGGTGAAGTGGAGATTGCGAATGCAAAAGAAAATCTAAACAATGCACAGAGTACATTAAATACAGAGAAGGTTAATCGGCAGACAGAGATTGATAATCAACAAGCAATTCTCAACCAGAACCGTGCAACACTACAATCCAGTCAGCAATCTTTAAATACCCAAAAGGCTAGTCTTGAACAGAATGAACAAGACTTAACAACAGCCTTAGCTGTAATTCCAGATGCGATTACGTTATATCAAACAGAAATTCAATTTCGTCAGGGGATTGCACATTATGGTATTAGTCCATCAACATCTTTATCATTTTTAATCATGTTTCGATCAGATCTAAGACAGTTATGTGATGCGATGTTTCCAGATGGGTATGCTGGTAAAACAATCGGTGATTTACAAACTGCTTTGGATAATCACTTACAACAAATTGACCAAAACTTTTCTTTAACCGCATCCACAAAGGAAGATCGGTTAGTTGAATTACAGAATTTACAAACACAATATACAAATGACTTAGCGAATGTACAGAATGCGTTAACTGTGATAATTACTACATCTCAACAACAAATTACAGATGGACTGGCTGCAGTTGACCAAGGTCAACAACAACTTGATCAAGGACAAGCAATACTTAATCAAAAGATTGCGGATGGTCAGGCTAAGATTGATGCAGGTTGGCAAGAAATATACACAAATGAAAATAAGCTAGCAGATGCTAGAGTGCAGATTGTGGATGGAGAAGAAAAATTAAATACTGCAATTACAGAAGGAACCAAGAAGTTAAATGATGCATTAGAAGAGTTGAATCTGTCTAAGGCAAAACTAGCGGATGCGAAAAAGAAGATTGATGATTTAGCAGAAGGAAAGTGGACAATACTGGATCGTAAATCTCATTATGCAAGTGTGACTTTTAAGAATACCATTCACCAAATGGAAGCAATCTCTCATGTATTTCCGGTATTCTTTATCTTGGTTGCGGCACTTGTATGTCTAACGACAATGACGCGTCTTGTTGAAGAACAACGTAATGAAATTGGTACCCTACGTGCGCTTGGTTATACAAGATGGCAGTGTACATCGAAGTATTTGTTTTATGCGATTTCCGCAACACTCATCGGTATTGTTGTGGGAAGTATATTGGGACTTTGTTCTTTCCCACTGATTATTTATCATGCATGGAGAATGATGTATATCTTACCTCCGATTCGTTTTGTTGTACCTTTGGGACTCATTGGGTTTACTGCGATGTTATTTATCTTTGCGATGAGTATTGCGACTTGGTTTGCATGCAAGGCAGATACACAGGATGTTCCATCACAACTGATGCGTCCAAAAGCACCACCAGCAGGAAAGAAGACATTCTTGGAGAATATTCCATTGATCTGGAAACGTCTTAGCTTTACTGATAAAGTAACCATGCGTAACATCTTCCGTTATAAAAAACGGTTCTTTATGACAATTATTGGTGTGGCAGGATGTACTGCACTCATGTTAATTGGATTTGGTATTCGTGATTCCATTTCAAACATGGTTGATATTAACTTTAAGGAAATTATTCAGTATGATGGCATGGTCAACTTTGAGAATGATGCAAGTAATCAAACCAAAGCAGATGTACTAAAACAGATACAATCCACAAAGAACGTTACTGATGCTCAAGTTGGATTTGTTTATACGACAAAGACGTATGATGATAAGGTTGATGAAACTGCGACTGTTCATGTGTTTGATAAAGAAGATGTAAGTCATGAGTTTAACCTGCGTACACGTATTGGGCATAAACCTATCTCACTTACAGATGATGGCGTTATCATCAATGAAAAGTTAGCGGAGAATCTAGGAGTTTATGTTGGAGATAAGATTACCATTGAAGATGAGGAAGGCAACCCACATGAGGTAAACGTCAGTGGTATTACGGAAATGTATATCAATCACTTTGTCTTGATGAGTCGCAAATATTATAAAGAAATATTTGGTAAAGATGCGGGTAGTAATACTATCTACCTATCTACAACTGGAGATGATGCGGCTCAAAAGATATTGGCAAATCAGATTTCAACGATTCATGGTGTTGAAAGTGTTTCTTTATATAGTGGACAATTAGATAACTTCTATTCCATGGTCAAAGGTTTAAATGGAATTATCTGGGTGCTTATTTTCTCAAGTATGTTATTGGCGTTTGTTGTACTAAGTAATTTAATTACTGTCAATATTAGTGAAAGACAACGTGAAATTGCGACTTTGAAAGTTCTTGGCTTTAGAAGAAATGAAGTAAAGAAGTATATCTTTAAAGAAAATAATTTGCTTGCTGGTATTGGTGGTATTGTTGGCATTCCATTAGGTGTCGCATTACATCGTTATATTATGAAAACGGTAGAAATGGATTATTTGATGTTTGGTAGAAATATTCAATGGGTTAGTTTCTTCTATGCATTTGTATTAACGATACTATTTAGTATAATTGTCAATTTTATGATGGCCAAACGATTAAATGATATCCGTATGGTAGAGAGTCTAAAGAGTGTAGAATAATGAATTATACCTACATACTGGAATGTGAAGACCATACTTACTATACTGGTTGGACCAATGATTTAGAAAAAAGATTTCAAGCCCATCAGAGTGGAAAAGGGGCAAAGTATACAAAGTCACATCGTCCTTTGCACATCGCATATTACGAAATGCATGCGACGAAGAAGGAAGCGATGCGAAGAGAATGGAGGATCAAACAAATGACAAAGAAAGAAAAAGCACAGTTGATTAAAAGCCCATTAACAAATGTGGAACTATTTGATAAAGAGAAGTTAAAGAAGGCTAAGTTTAATCGCCGGTTACATATTCTATATGCACCAAGTAGTGGCAAAGTCATCATGGAGATGAACGATGTGGCTGCAGAGATTTTATGCAAAGATGAAAAATTTATCGAATTGCCTGTACAAAATAATGATGATTGGGAATCGCATGAACCAGTTATTAATCGTAACGGAGACTCTTTTTCGGTGAATATTGCCAGTGATGATCATCCGATGGATGGTGACCACTATATAGCCTTTGTGATTTTACAATATGAAAAGGGTTATCGTGTTGTATATTTTGATGAAGGTGAAAAGCCAGAGGTAAAGTTCTATCAAGATGAGCCAGTCATTGCGGTCTATGCATACTGTAATCAACATGGTCTTTGGTGCATTGAGGCCTAATAAAGACATATTCAATTTACAGTGTGGCTGTGATACAATGGGAATGTTGAAAATTTGAAAAGTCGAGAACAGACAGAGGTTAGAAGAGAAATGGAAAAGTACAAGAAGAGCTGGGAATTTCATGGCCGTACATTGACAGTTGAAAACGGTGAAATTGCCAAACAAGCAGGAGGTTCTGTAGTTATTCGTTATGCGGATACAACAGTACTGTCTACAGCAACAGCAAACAACCAAGCAAAGGATACAGATTTTTTCCCATTGACAGTTTTATATCAGGAAAAGATGTATGCGGCTGGTAAGATTCCTGGTGGATTTACACGTCGTGAAGGTAGACCAACAGAACATGCGACATTAACTGCACGTTTAATTGATAGACCAATTCGTCCTTTATTTGCGGAAGGTTTCCGTAATGAAGTACAAATCGTTAATACAGTATTATCATGTGATCCAGACGCTAGTTCTGAGATGGCATCCTTATTCGGTTCATCATTAGCACTATGTATTTCAGATATTCCGTTCAACGGACCTGTAGCAGGTGTAATGGTTGCTCGTGTTAATGGCGAATATATCATTAATCCAAGCGTTGAGCAGGAAAAGAATTCTGATTTAAATGTAACAGTTGCTGGTACAAAGAACGCCATCAACATGGTTGAAGCAGGCGCTAAGGAAGTATCAGAAGAAGATATGCTTAAGGCCTTGATGATTGGTCATGCCGCAATCAAGGAATTATGCGCTATTCAAGAAGAAGTTATCGCTGCTTGCGCAAAGGAAAAGATGGAAGTTTCCTTATATGAAATCAACCCAATTGTTAAGCAGTTAGTTGATGAAAAGGGTGCACAGCGTATTCGTGAAGCAGTTTCTATCAAGGGTAAACTTGAACGTTACGGTAAGATTGATGAATTGATCGCTGAAATGGAAGAAGAAGTTACCAAGTTAGAATGGGAAGATGATAAGGCACGTGAAAAGGCTGTTAAACAAGCACATGAATATGGTGTTGAAGTGGAAGCAGGCGAAGTACGTCGCTTAATCTCTGAAGAAAAGATTCGTCCAGATGGACGTGGATTAGATGAACTTCGTCCACTAGATTCACAGGTTGACTTACTACCACGTGTACACGGTTCTGCGATGTTTACGCGTGGTGAAACACAGGTTTTATCTGTAACTACATTAGGTCCATTAAGTGATGCACAATTAATTGATGACTTAACAACAGAAACAGAAAAGAGATTCATGCATCAATATAACTTCCCACCATTCTCTGTTGGTGAAGTTGGACGTATGTCTTCTCCTGGACGTCGTGAAATTGGTCATGGTGCTTTAGGTGAAAGAGCGCTCTTACAGGTATTACCTACAGCAGAAGAGTTCCCATACGCAATTCGTACCTGTGCTGAAGTGTTAGAATCAAATGGTTCTTCATCACAGGCAAGTATTTGTGCAGGCACTATGTCATTAATGGCTGCTGGTGTTCCTATTAAGGCAATGGTAGCTGGTGTGGCTATGGGTCTAATTACAGTTGGTGATACATACTCTATCTTGACAGATATTCAAGGTATGGAAGACCACTATGGTGACATGGACTTTAAGGTAGCTGGTACACGTAATGGGATCACTGCATTACAGATGGATATCAAGGTAACTGGTATTTCTGAAGAAATCCTACGCGAAGCTTTAGCACAAGCACATAAGGGTCGTATGGAAATCTTAGACAATATGGAAACAGCAATTTCCGCACCACGTGATCATGTATCCGAATGGGCACCAAAGATGGCTCAGATGATGATTCCAGTAGAGAAGATTCGCGTTGTTATTGGTAAGGGTGGCGAACAGATTGATAAGATTATCGCTGCTTGTGATGGCATCAAGATTGATATCACAGATGATGGTAAGTGCGTATTCTATCATACAAAACAAGATATGATTGATAAGGCAATGCAGATTGTTGGTGACTTAATCCGTGAGGCGAAGGTTGGCGATATCTATGATGCGACTGTATCAGAAGTACGTGAATCATTTGCCTTTGTAACATTGTTCCCTGGAACAGATGCATTACTCCATGTCAGTGAACTTGCTTGGACTCGCGTAGACAAGATTCAAGATGCATTACATGTAGGTGATGTAATTAAGGTTAAGGTTACTGGTGTTGATGCAACAGGTAAAGTTAAGGTTTCTGCTAAGGAATGCTTAGAAAAGCCAGAAGGCTATGTAGAACCAAAGAAGAACTTTAAACCACAAGGTAAACCAAATTTCCATGAAAAGCGTGAAGGTGCTAATGTGGAGCGCAGAGTTTTCAAGAAAAAAGAAAACGCTGAATAATCAATAAAAGAAGGCGTACAGCCTTCTTTTTCGGAGGGAAAGTAACTATGCGTATGCGTAAAAAGAAATGGGCAGAACCATGGATTGAAGAACATCGTGATTTTGTCTATCAAAACCCAGTAGAAAATAAAGGCAAATGGAAACAATTACTACAACGCGAAACATTACATTTAGAGATTGGTACTGGTAAAGGTGGATATCTTAACGGCATGGCTAAACTTTATCCAAATGAAGCGTGGGTAGGAATTGAAAAAGATATTAGTGCTGGTGCAGTCGCTGCACGTCATGCGGTAGAGGAAGAAAATCCACTACTAGAGAACAAACGCTTTATCATTGCCAATGCCGAACAATTACAGGAGTGGTTTACGACTGGAGAAGTTGATGTCATCCATTTAAACTTCTCTGATCCATGGCCAAAGAAGGGTAATCATAAGCGCCGTCTAAGCAGTGCAAAGTTTTTAGAGATGTATCGCGATATCTTGACGGAAGATGGATACATTCGCATGAAAACAGATAACAAAGATCTATTTGAAGATTCAGTATTGTATTTCTTACAGAATGATTTTACACTCACAGAATTCTCTGTCGATTTCCGACGTAAAGATCATGCGGAAGATGTGATTACAGAGTACGAAACTCGCTTTATGGAACTTGGACAACCAATTTATCAACTTTGTGCCAAGCCATGCAGACATAAGTAAACTGTGATACGATAATGCAAAGGGGTAAGATATGGGAAAGAAGATTTTATTAGTCCTATTATGTATTGTATTAACTGGTTGTAGAGAGTCTAGTCTATCGATGCAAGAAAGACTAGATGAAAAGATTACAGCAGTGAGTGCTTTACCTATCCCAAGTGCAAGTCATCGAAAACCATTTTATACCTACTATACAGAACCATCGATTGGACATTATCGTTCAACTGAAACATCGAATGAGTTTAGCTATCAATCCACAAAGTTTGTGATGAATCTAAACGTTCAAGCAATTATGGATTCTTCAACTGATATTGTGCAATCCATCTATACACAACAGCCGATTGCGAAAAATACAGGAAGCTTTCAAAATACGTTAGATGAATCAGTAAGTTATGTATGTGAAATTTATCAGGTTGATCGTTATTACGCTGTGTTTTTTACATCATCAACTGTTAATTTATTTGGGGTTACGTATGCTGGTGATGCAGCAGAGCTTGCAGGAAAAATGTACTCCATTGCGCGTAGCGTCATTGTACGTAAAGATGTTGTTTCACAAGTGTATTCACATGAAAGTGCAATCGATTATGAAGGCGAAGCAATCAACCTGTATAAGGATATTGCACCTGAAGAGGGTACCTTGCAAGAGCTAATTGAGGATAAGACACGAATCGATAATAAAAAAGATAAGAATAAAACAACTGATAATTGATGAAAACATACTTAAAAACGCGTTATTTTATGATAAGATATAACTTAACAAGGAAAGAGAAATAGAATAAAATACTATTGTATATAAGAAAGGATAGACCTTATGCTCAAGAAATTACAAAACTTATTATTTGAGGATGATGATGAATTTGTAGAAGACAACACTGAAGCGGAACAAGTTTCAGCTTCTGCTCCAGTTAAACCTGCTGTACAACCGCAAGTAACTCCTGTAGAGGAGACAGCACAAATTCCAGTTCAGCCCGAGCCGGTTTCTGAGATTCCACCAGTACCAACAATTCCTGTTGAACCAGCACCTGTAAAGACATCCTCAGTATTTTTAGATAATGAACCTAAGAAGTCAACTATGATTAATCTTGATGATGAGGATAGCAAACCAGTAGAAAAGAAGCCAGCTGTTAAGTCTGAAGTAAAACGTGAAGAGGTTAAGCTTTCTAAGGAATACCGTTTTAATCCAGTTATCAGTCCTATCTTCGGTATTGATGAAAAAGATATGGATGCTGTAAAGACAACTACTTCTAAACTTACTGAGAAAGAAAAGGCTAAGTTTGAAAAGAATGTGACACCAATTCTTTCACCTATGTATGGTATCGCTGTTGAAAAGCCAGTTAAGCCAGTTGTGAAGGTTGAAGAATCTGTTATGACTGAGACAGTGAAGAAGAGCGAACCTGTAAAGATTCCATCACCAACAGTTGAGGATGAGATTCCAGAATTCTCATTAGATGATATTCTAAATACTCGTGATCAAGAGCCAAAGCAGGAAGATGATGACTTGTTTGGATCAACAGCAACTTCTGAATTTGATTTTGGTAACGATGACCAATTATTCCCAAATCTAAGCTTTGGTGATTTGGAGAAAGAAACTGCTGAAGATAGCACAACAATTATCTCTCGTTCAAGTTTGAACGATCATAGTTCACATAAATAGTTAATCAAAACGGTCGTTAACGTTTGAAAGAGATTCGCTTTCGATGTCGACCGTTTGTTTTTTGGAGGTGTCTTATGGAAAGATATACATTAGATTTTAATAAGCCGGTACATATCTTCTTTATAGGTATTGGTGGTATCAGTATGAGTGGTCTTGCAAAAGTGTTGGCAGATCGTGGCTTTCATGTGAGTGGATCTGATAACCATGAAACAGAACTTACAAAGATGTTAGAACAACATGGTGCGAAAGTATTCTACGGAGGTCAAAAGTCTGAGAATATTACAGATGATATTGATGTAGTTGTATACACAGCTGCGATACATCCAGATAATCCTGAGTATGTGGCAAGTGTAGAAAAAAAGATTCCTATGATGACACGTGCGGAACTACTTGGCGAGTTGATGGAAAACTACAAGAGTAGTATCGCTGTCAGTGGTACGCATGGTAAGACAACTACAACATCGATGTTGAGTTATATCTTGATGGCAGCTAATACAGATCCAACAATTAGCTTGGGTGGTATGCTTGCACATATTGGTGGTAATATTCGTGTTGGAAGAGGACAAACATTCCTAACAGAAGCTTGTGAATACACAAATAGTTTCTTAGAGTTAAAACCACTTGTTGGAATCATCTTAAATGTTGAAGCAGACCATTTAGATTTCTTTAAAGATATAGATGATATTCGTTTATCGTTTAGAAAATTTGCATCTGGCATAAAAGAGGGTGGAACACTCGTTATCAATCATAGTATTCATGATAAAAAATACATTATTGGTGATTTTAAAGGGACAGTCATTACTTTTGGCGAAGATGGCGATATGCATGCAAGAAATATTGTATACGATGCATTAGGAAACCCTGGCTTTGAGGTATATTACAAGGATGAAAAATTGGGTAATGTACAACTACTTGTTCCAGGCAAGCATAATGTAGATAATGCGTTGGCTGCGATTGCGACTGCATATAGTATCGGTATTGATTTTGCTGCAATTAAACAAGGGCTGGTAAGTTATAGTGGTGTTGACCGTCGTTTCCAATATAAAGGTAAGTGTAATGGTGCAACGGTCATCGATGACTATGCACATCATCCACAGGAAATTGAAGCAACACTCAATGCCGCAAAGCACTACCCACACAAAAAGTTATATGTTGTATTCCAACCACATACGTATTCACGTACAATTGCATTATTACCAGAATTTGCAAAGGCTTTAGAGAATGCGGATGTCGTTATACTTGCAGAGATTTACGCAGCCCGTGAAGTGAATACAACAGGTGTTAGTGCAGAAGATATCTCGAAGTTAATGGATCAAAGTAAAGTAACTTCCTTCTACTTACCAACTTTTGAAGAGATTGAAGACTATCTACGTAGTCATCTTGAAGAAGGCGACCTATGTATTACCATGGGTGCTGGAAACGTAACTGATATTGGACCAAAACTTGTACAATAGTGATTAGCCGATTGGTGTAATTCCAGTCGGTTTTTACATTAACACATACACGATATGTGCTTATTGTTAAATGAATTTAAGATGTCTATAATCATATGAAATTCATCACATGTACTATGATGCCGTAACTGAAAAGGGTAATGTATACGCTAATAACGAAAAGGATGCTGTTTAGAGTAAAATCGATGGTATCAAAATGTTGTAAATAAAGATAAGAAATAATCCTATTAATATGAGCTTTGTAATGTATTCAATTATTTTCAAGACTCATTTTCAATTATTTATCGATTGGAATTAGGTAGATTTATTAGAAATCGATATTGAATATTTGATTGATTAAAAAATGATTTATATAGAATCGTAAGCGTAACCACTTATTTTTGAAATTGTTTCATATTTATAATATTTAATCTGATGTTCATGTTGAAACTAACAATCGAATTATAAGTAGATAATTACACCAAAAATATTGAATAATGTTATAAAAATGGGAATTTAGTAATTGTGATGATTATTTGAAAAAGCAAATTCTATGATTGAAAACTTTTTCATAAATGACTATAATGTTAAAAAGAGGTAATCAATATGGATCAATTGATACAGGATTTACAAATCGTATGTACACAACTATTACCAATCATAGGAGCGGTTGTCTTGGTCTTTTTGTGTATCTTATTACGAAAGGTGTGGCAGACAGTCGATGTTTTAAGGAAAACAATCGAAGGTTTAGATCCTACGCTACGTTTAGTAGATAAGAGTATCGAGAAGGTTCAAGCACCGCTAGATACTGTTGCTAAATACAGCAAAACCTTTGATAAGGTTCATGACAAGACATCTGCTGCGATTGGCAAGATGACAGATTTTGCAAATGATAAGTTAGATTCTTTAAAAGAAACAATTAAAACTGGTGTAAATCCAGAGGATGATCTTCCTGTACAAGTTCAGGAAGTTGAAAAGGAGACTACAAATGGCTGATGAATTAAAGAAAGATGAAAAATCCACATTCAACGAGTTTGATGACAGTACTGAGCCTATTGAATCAATTCAAAAGACAGTTGAGGATCTTAAACGTAAAATTCAAGAACTAAGTACGGAAGAAGAAGGAAAGACTACAACTGAAGAAACTTCTGAAAAAGAAGATGAACAGTTTAAGATTCCTGATTTTATTGCGCCGCATGCGGAAACATTACAACAGATGAAGGATACCACTGTGAAGACTTTTAATACGGTTAAAGAGGAAGTTGTCGATAAGACAAAGAAGGCAGCGTCTGTTGTAAAGGAAAAGGCTGAAAAACTCAATGAAAACGAAGATATTCGTAAAACATTAGATTATATTAAAAAGAATGCAACTAAGGCTTATGATACAGCGATGATTAAACTTGATGAGATTAAGCAAGATCCTAAAGTGAAGGAAGTATCTGATAAAGCAAGCGATGCTTATCAACAAGCCAAAGATTATATCGTACCTAAGACAAAAGAAATCACAAATGTTATCAAGGATACAACACAAAAGACAATTACAAAGGTAAATGATTTTGTAAATCGTCCAGATGTGCAGGATACGATACAAAAAGTGAAGGATACTACAAAACAAGCTGTAGATAAGAGTATTGAAACAGTACGAAAGATGATTCATTCAAAGGATGAGAAGTAGGAGGTATACGATGAAACGAGTAACAATCTACGATGTCGCTAAAGAAGCTGGCGTTTCGCTGGCTACCGTTTCCCGTGTAATCAACGGTTCAAACGTTGTAAAAGCACCTACAAAGGAACGTGTTGAAGCTGCTGTTGAAAAGTTAGGTTATAAACCAAATGCGATTGCACAGGGTCTTGCGTTACAGAAGTCTACTTCTATCGGTTTGGTAGTTCCTGAAGCTAGTTTTACTTATACTGGTCAAGTGATTAATGGTTTGATTGATGTAGCTAAGATTTATAACTACAATATCATGTTACATACAATCACAGCTGGTATTACAGATATCAATACTGTGATTGAGGATATTATCAAGTCACATGTGGATGGTGTTGTTATCTTCAACGATAAGCTGGTTGCTGGTGATATGGATGCGCTAAGCAAGTACAATATCCCAATCGTTGTCATTGGTAACAAGATTAATGGTAAGGGTATTAGTAGTGTTTATGTCGATATCAAGAAGGCTGTCTTTGAACTTGTTTCAAAGTTTTTAGAAGAAGGTAAAGATAACATTGGTATTTTAGAAGACCGTAAGAATCCACAGCAGTATGAAAAGATGGTTGCTGGTGCAAAGAAAGCATATGAAGCTCGTGGTAAGAAGTTTACTGGAGCAATCTCTATTCCTTCTGATGCACGTACATCTTATGCATTCTTATCGAAGTGGATGAAAGACCATCGTTATGATGTTGTTATTGCAAATAGAGATTCCCAATGCTTCGCATTGTTAAACGCAAGTAGAGAAAATAATATTTCTATTCCGGACGAAATGGAAGTTGTATGTGTGCTTGATACGAAGTATAATTCCATGGTACGTCCACAGATTTCTAGTTTCTCCATTCCTTCCTATGACTTAGGCGCTGTTTCTATGCGTGTCATGACAAAGTTATTACAGAACGAAGAAGAAAATCACGAAGAAAAGGGCGAAAGCATTGAATTAAGTTATCTGTTTACTCCAAGACAGACAACAAAGAACTAAAAGCGTTGAATAGAATGAGTAGTCACATGTATGCATGTGTAGAGAGATTCCGGTTGGTGAAAGGAATTTTGCATTGGTGATGAATACATCTAGGAGCTGTTTATCTCAAAAGGTAAACCGTTACTCTGCGTTAAAGAGAAATGAGTGTACGATGATTCGTAAACTAAGGTGGTACCGCGCTGAGGCGTCCTTAGAAATATGGGCGTCTTTTATTATGGCGCCAAGAAAGGATTAGTATATGAATTTTATTGAAGAATTACAGTGGCGTGGCTTAGTCAAAGATTGCACAGACAAGGAAGGACTAGGTGAACAGCTTAAGAATCCAACAACGATTTATTGTGGATTTGATCCAACAGCAGATTCTCTCCATGTAGGACACTTACAACAAATCCTATTATTACGTCGTTACCAGTTACAAGGACATCAACCAATCGCATTATGTGGTGGCTTTACAGGTATGATTGGTGACCCACGTCCTACAACGGAAAGAAAGCTTTTAACACATGAAGAAGTACTTCATAATGCTGAATGCATCCGTAAACAGCTTGCTAAGTTTTTATCCTTTGAAGGCTCTAACGCAGCTATTATGGAAAACAATAATAACTGGCTGGGTGAGATGCATTTATTGGACTTCTTACGTGACTATGGTAAGTTATTTAACATCTCTTACATGTTACAGAAGGATACAATCAAGAAGAGATTAGATTCTGGCATTTCTTATACAGAATTTAGTTATACGATCTTACAGTCTATCGACTGGTATAACTTATTTAAGAAGTACAACTGTCAGATTCAAATTGGTGGTTCTGACCAATGGGGTAACTTAACTTCTGGTATGGAGCTTATTCGTAAGATGGAGGGTGATAATGCGAAGGTATTTGGTATTACTTCACCATTAATTACAAAGAGTGATGGTTCTAAGTTTGGTAAGTCAGAAGGTAAGAACATCTGGTTGGATCCAGCTCGTACAAATGCGTATGAATTCTACCAGTTCTGGTTGAATACACCAGATGCAGATATCGTAGACTACCTTAAGAGACTTAGCTTCCATACACCAGAAGAGATTATGGGTTACGAGGAATCTCTTAAGAGTGCACCTGAAAAGCGTGAAGGTCAGAAAGCACTAGCTGCTGAACTTACAGAACTAGTTCATGGTAAGGATGGTTTAGAGAAGGCACTACGTATCACTGAGACATTCTTCAAGGGTGATATTATGACTTTATCTCCAGAGGAGATGAAGGAAGGTCTAGCAGATGCCAAGAAGGCAGCTGTAGAAGATGGTGTAACTTTGATTAATGCGCTTGTGACTGCAGAAGTTTGCAAGTCTAAATCAGAAGCACGTAAGCTAATTGAACAAGGTTCTGTATCAGTAAATGGTAATAAGGTGACAGATATTCAGGCTGTATTACATCAGTCAGAAGCTATTAACAAAGAATTCTCTATCCTTAAAAAAGGTAAAAAGAATTACTTTGTATTAACATTCTAGTGCATACGGATAGTCAAAAGGCTATCCGTTTTTATAACTGTTCTATGGTATAATTACAGGCGAGGTATTTGTATGTATAGATATTTATTGGTCATTGCAATCTGTATCTGCATGTTATCTGGCTGTGCTAAAAAAGACACAGAAACAAATGCGGCTATGGAATTATATGAAAGTTATTATACGGAAGTTCTAAATACAAAAAACTATCTAGAATCTAGTGATTATTTTTCGATTAGTACAGAGATGACACAGTTATCTGATGGTACCTATCGTTATTATGTGATTATAGATAATCCCAAGACAGAGATGTATCATTGCCGTATTTTTGCGGTGGAAAATGATATTGCGTTTGCGGATAATGACAAGATGATGCCATCATTAGGTATCTTCGATACGGATGTATCGCTTGTGCCAAATCAAGTGGATAAATCAAAGGGTCTGATGAAAGGACTTGTTATTAGTGGGGAAAGTTCTAAAGATCACGTTGATTTGAAGTTTGTTGTAGAATGGCGTAATCAAGACAATAAGCAAATTGTCAAACAATACATACAAAAAGAGTTGAAATATGAGAAGTAAGAGGAGTTGGATACATGAAAGAAACAAATACAATTAAAAAATCGTTTATTGCCAGTTCCTTAACGACTTCTGCTGGTATCTTTATTACAAAGTTAATCGGTTTATTCTATATTGTCCCATTTAAAGCAATTGTTGGTCAGCAGGATATGATTTATTATTCTGCAGCGTTTGACTATTATACGATTCTATTACAAATCTGTAGTGCGGGTATTCCGTTTGCCTTAGCGGCTCTTGTCGCAAAGTATCTTTCTAAAAATGACTATAAGACGGTTGTGTTAGTACGTATCTTAGCGACAAGTTTATTAATGCTTTCTGGTTTTGTGATGGCTGTGTTATTCATTGGCTTTTCAGGTCCTTTAGCGGCTCGCGCATTAGGTGGTACGTCCTATACAGCCAATGAACTTGCGGCGATGCAGAACTCATTTGTCATTCTTGCGATGGCGCTATTCTTAGTATCCGTCTTATACAGTTATCGTGGATATTATCAAGGTGCTAAGGAAATGCAACAGTATTCCTTATCACAGGTAATTGAACAATTTGTACGTGTTGGATTCTTACTTGGTGCAGGTTGGTTTGTGGTATACATCCTTCATCTTCCAAAGATAGTATATATCTATACAGCGGTTGGTGGTACTGGTGTCGGTGCGATGGTAGCCTTACTACAGTTTATGAATTTTGACCGTAAACACTTTAGGGATGTACAGGAAAAAGCCAAACTACAATCTACAAACTCAGTCGCAATTAAAGAACTCATTCATGAGTTTGTGATGTATGTAATTCCATTCCTATTAAGTTCTATCTTGGCAAACTCACAGGTACTTGTGAATACAAACTTCTTTGTGTCTGTGATGGAAGGCTTAGGTATGCAACATAGCCAAGCAACGATGTTATTGAGTATTATCCAGACAAACTGTGATAAGTTAACATCGATTCCACAGGTAATTGGGAATGGTTTTGCGGCTGGTGCCGTCCCATTTATCACTGTTTCTTTGGTTCATGCGGATTGGAAAGGACTACGTAAGTCGCTAGAAGACTGTCTTGGTACAGTATTCTATATTGTAATTCCAGTCTGTGTATCGATGGCTGCTTTATCAGGTCCTATCTATTACATCATGTATGGCGCTAAGGAATTAGAATATGGGCAGGTAGCGTTATTCTGGTCTAGTATCTTAGCGTTTGGTACTACAGTAACACCTGTATTACTATCTATCTTATTATCCTTAAAGATGAGAAGACATACTTTGATTTACTTCTCAATTGGATTCTTGGTAAAGGTTGTGACATTCTATCCATGTTGTTATTTATTTGGATATTCAGGCGCAATTATCTCCAGTATTCTTTGTGAAATTACATTTATTGCGCTTAGTATTTATAAGATTCAAAAGACGTATCCAGTACGTGTGAAGAATATGATCATTCGTTTAGTGAAGATTATTATTTGTTGTTTTGCGATGAATGGTATCTATGTTATTGTACGTTGGATTGGCATTGATCCAACACAATACTCTCGTTTATTAGCGATTATATTCGTAGCTATCATTGGAACATTAGGAATGGGAGTATACTTTGCTAGTAGTGAATTATTCCGTCTACCTAAGTCTATTTTCCATCGCGATTTACGTGGAATGTTCAATCGTATTCTACGTCGAGGTGCCTAAATGTTACGCCTAGATCGTATTCTAGCAAATGCACGTGTTGGCAGTCGTAGCGAAGTAAAAAAACTTGTCAAAGAGAAACGTGTTCGTGTCAATGGTGAAATCGCAAAGTCATCTGACATGCGTGTTGATGAAAATACAGCAGAGATTTTTGTGGATGATATTTCTGTGGTTTATGAAAAATATGTTTATTACATGTTGAATAAACCGGCTGGTTATATCAGCGCTACGGAAGGTAAAAACTGTCCTACAGTTTTAGATTTAATTGCGGAAGACTATAAAGGCATGTTTCCATGTGGACGTTTAGACAAAGATACTGAAGGATTACTTATGATTACTAACGATGGTCCTTTGGCACATGAACTCTTATCACCAAAGAAACATGTTGAAAAAGAGTATTATGTAGAACATACACTACCACTAACAGAAGAGGATATCGCAAAGATTGAATCTGGTGTTACATACAATGGTGTAAGTTATAAACCAGCAGTATATAAAAAAATCTCTGATACTTCTTGTACACTGATTATTCGAGAAGGGAAGTATCATGAGATTAAATTCATATTCAATTCTGTTGGTGATAAAGTTGTATATTTGAAACGTCTTCGTATGAAGAATCTTGTTTTAGATGAAACTTTAAAACCAGGAGAATATAGACCGCTTACCAAAGAGGAATTAGAAGATCTTAGATTAATTGCACGTTAACAGTCTCTGGTAATTGCCATATGCCTGTGCGTGCATATTCGTTTAAAAAGTCAACGACTTGGTCGGTGATAGAGTTTGGTGTAGAAGACCCACTTGTGATTGCGATGCGCTTATATCCATTAATCATGTCTGGAGTTAAATCTAGAACACTGTCAATGAGATAGGATTCTTGTATACCTGCATGTTTGGCAATCTTGGCAAGTTGATTAGAGTTATTGGAACGTGCATCACCAACAACAATGAGTAAATCAACATCTTGTAGTTGTAGTACCGCTTCTTGTCGCTTGCTAGTAGCGTTACAGATTTCCTTTGCGACAATTGCGTCAGGGAAGATTTCCTTACAGTGTGCGATGATTTCTGCTGTATCTAACATGGAAAGTGTTGTTTGATTGGTAATGAGAATATTCTTAAGAGATACATTCTTTAGTGCATCTACATCTTCAATAGATGTCACAAGATGAATCTTATCAGAGATACCAACAGTTCCTTCTGATTCAGGGTGATTCCTCTTGCCAATGTAGATGATGTCGCCAACTGCACTATGTTCCTTTACGAGGTTATGGGTGCGTATTACATCAGGGCAAGTCGCATCAACGCAAGTAAGTCCTTTGGCTTTTGCAGCTGCGATTATGTCATCACTAACACCATGAGCAGTAAAGATAACGATACCACTAGGGATTTCTTCTAACAGTTCCATGCGAGTCTTATTTTTATCCTCAACAAAGTTGATACCTAACTCGCGACAAGCATCAACCACAAATTGATTATGTACAATCATACCCAACATTGTGACAGGGGTATCTGGGTTTTCCTTGACAGTTTTTTTGGCAATGAGAATTGCACGAACAACACCTTGGCAATACCCTCTAGGAATGACTTTTATGATTTCCATATCAGAGTCCTTTCAAACCGTAAATAAAATCGGTTATACTAATTATAGGTGATAAGATGAAAAAATTTGAAGATTTTAATCTAAAAGATACAACAATGGCCTTTATTGAGAAAAACCATTTCAAACAACCAACACCAATTCAAGAACAGGTGATTCCAGCTGCTTTACGTGGCAAAGATGTAATTGGTCTTTCTAGTACAGGTTCTGGTAAGACACATGCATACTTAATTCCAATCATGGAGAAGGTTGATCCTACTAAGAATGAAGCACAGGTTGTTATTACAGCACCAACGCGTGAACTTGCAACACAGATTTATGAAATGGCGAAAGTCATGACAGAGATTGTGCCAGAACTACGTGTACGTTTATATGTTGGTGGACGTGAAAGAAGTAAGGATATTGAACAACTTGAAAAATCTCAACCACATATCGTTATCGGAACACCAGGTAGAATTAAGGACCTATTCTTAAATGGTGGTGCTTTACGTATTGATAAAGCAAGTATGCTTGTGGTCGATGAAGCAGATATGACTCTAGAATATGGATTCTTAGATGAGATTGATGCCTTTGCGGGAAGACTAGGCGAACACTTACAGATGCTAGCATTCTCTGCTACAATGCCAGATCAGCTAAAGCCATTTATCAATAAGTACATGCATCATCCAATTACATATCAGATTGGTGAGAAGGTACGTTTTAATCCAGACATTAAGCATGTGTTGGTACCTTGTTATCATCATAGCTATGCAGAGACGATTTTATCAATCTTGCCTGGCTTTCAACCATACGTATGTTTAATCTTTGCTAATACACGTCAAGAAGCTTCTGCAATTGCGGAAGAACTTCGTAAGAACAAAGTATCTGTCAGCGAGATTCATGGTGATTTAACAAGCCGTAAGAGAAAGCAGGCTATGAAGAGTATTTCCAATGCGGAACATACATACGTTGTGGCTACTGACTTAGCTGCGCGTGGTATCGATATTGGAGAAGTCACACATGTTATCTCCTGTGGATTTCCAGAAGACTTAGAATACTATATTCATCGTGCAGGAAGAACAGGTAGAGCAGGTTCTACAGGTACATGTTATGCCTTGTATCAAGAAAGTGATGATCAAGCAATTCGTTCCTTACAAAAGCGTGGCATTAAGTTTGACCATGCTCGTCATCGTACAACGGGATGGCAGACATTGCATCCATACGGACAAAGACGCCTTAAGACAGATGATGAGCTTGAGAAGAAGATAGCCATGATTATGACGAAGAAGAATACAAAGGTTAAGCCAGGCTACAAGAAGAAACGTGCAGCCGCAATTGATCGTGTACATCGTCAGAAGAAGCGTGAAATGATTCGTAGCAAGATTCGTGAAGAAAAGAAGGCTATGTACAAAGAACGTGCAAGAAAAGATAGAGAAGGACTTTCATAAGTCTTTCTTTTATTTGACTAAAATAAAAAAATCGACCGTAGTCGATTTAGCAGTGACGCGTACGGGATTCGAACCCGTGAATGCCGCCTTGAGAGGGCGGTGTGTTAAGCCGCTTCACCAACGCGCCGTTATTGAAGCTTGCTAATAGATTATACTAAATGAGAATCGATACTTCAATAAAAAGTTTTGGAAAATGCTTGTTGGAAGGGGCGAGTAATCAATAGATATATATGATATACTAACTAATGCAAATATGTTTGTGTAAAGGAGTGGTTCTATGTGTGGAATAGTAGGATTTGTAGATAAAAAAACACAGAGTGAAAAAGCAGTGATTATTAAGGACATGATGGATGCGATTATCCACCGTGGTCCAAATAGCGCTGGTCAATATATTGATGATGATGCGGCTTTAGGTTTTCGTCGTTTGAGTATTATCGACTTAGAAGGTGGTAGTCAGCCGTTATATAACGAAGATAAAACAAAGGTTTTAACTTTCAATGGTGAGATTTATAACTATCAGTCTATCCGTAAGGAACTAGTTGGAAAGGGGTATCACTTTAAAACGAATACTGACTCTGAAGTGTTGATCCATGGTTATCAAGAATATGGTGTAGCACTTTTACAAAAGTTGCGTGGTATGTTTGCCTTTGTTATCTGGGATATAGAAAAGAAGGAATTGTTTGGTGCTCGTGACCACTTCGGGATTAAGCCATTCTATTACTATAATACAGATGAAGTATTTATGTATGGTTCTGAAATCAAGTCTTTCTTACACCATCCATCCTTTAAAAAGGAATTGAATAAGGAAGCATTAAAACCATATTTAACATTCCAATATCCAGCAATCAAAGAGTGTTTCTTTAAGAATGTGTATCGTTTGCCAGAGGGACATTATTTCATCTTGAAGGATGGTAAGTTAGATATTCAACAGTATTGGGACCTACATCAAGAAGAAAAGGATATGACTCTAGAAGAGGCTGTAAACTTTATTGATGAAACCGTACAGGAGTCTGTCGCTACACATAAGATTGCGGATGTAGAAGTGGGTTCGTTTTTATCCTCTGGTGTAGACTCTAGTTTGGTTGCGTCTATCTTGAAACCTGCGAAGACTTACTCTGTTGGTTTTGGAACATCGTATAATGAGTCTACAGAAGCGAAGGCTTTAACGGATATTTTAGGATTACACAATACGTCTCGTACACTAACTGGTGAAGAGGCATTCCAATACTTCCCACAGATTCAATATTACTTAGATGAACCAGATTCCAACCCATCCGTTGTGCCACTATTCTTCTTATCAGAACTTGCTGCACGCGATGTGAAGGTTGTTATGAGCGGAGAGGGTGCTGATGAGTTATTTGCTGGTTATATTGATTATGGTTGGCATTCTAACTCTATGACCGTACGTAAACTTGGTGAAGCTCTAAAGAAGTTATCCCAAAGTAAGCGTCATAAGTTATCTGAGTACTTAAAGAAGTTGCCAAACTTCCCAGGTAAGTTACATTTATTAAAGGCCGTACAACCAGCTGAAGAATACTTTATTGGACAAGCACTTGTATTTACGGAAGAAGAAGCTTCCGTGATTGTTAAACCTGAATATCGCAAGTCACCATCTGTAAAAGAGATCGTGATGGATAAGTATGCGAAGGTTAAGAACTTATCTGAAATCAAGAAGATGCAGTATTTAGATATGCACCAGTGGATGCCTGGAGATATCTTGTTGAAGGCTGATAAGATGTCTATGGCACACTCTCTTGAATTGCGTGTTCCATTATTAGATAAAAAGATGATGGAATGCGCTGAGGTAATTCCTACAAAGTATTTATTCAACGAGCACAATACGAAGTATGCTTTCCGCCAAGCTGCGTTCCGTCATATTCCTAAGGAGTGGGCTGCACGTCCTAAGCTTGGTTTCCCAGTTCCTATCAAAGACTGGTTACGTACTGAGAAGTTCTATCAGATTGTACGTGAAGAATTATCAAAAGACTTCGTTGGTGAATTCTTTGACCAAAAGGCAGTGTTACAACTATTAGACGACAACTTCCAAGGTAAAGTGGATGCTCGTCGTAAGATTTGGACACTCTATACATTTATCACTTGGTATGATGTATACTTCATCCAAGGTGGTAATAAACCTCAGGTTGCTTAATCGACGCAGATGCGTCGATTTTTAAAAGGAGATATGCATGCAGGTTTTTCAAAAGAAAAATATAAAGTGGGTTATTGTACTGATTTGTATCAGTATCTTCGTATATTTGATGCAAGCAGTATGGGGTAGTCATGTATTACCGATTGATACTTCTGTCTATAATTTTGCAATAAAGCATTTTATATCAGATACCTTAACCCCAATTATGATAGTTATTACACAGTTTGGTGGTACTATCTTGATGATTGTTTGGGCTATCGCTTCATTAGTTCTCATTACAAATAAAAGAATCGCAGTCATTGTTGTATCAAACTTGGTATTGATTGCACTACTAAATAACATACTAAAATTGATCGTACGTCGTGCTCGTCCTACTGGATTCCGTTTGATTGCGGAAACGGGATATAGTTTTCCATCAGGCCATTCTATGGTAAGTATGGCATTCTATGGATATCTAATCTACTTGATTTATAAAAATGTTCGAAATAAGAAATTGCGTTGGACTTTGATGACATGTTTTAGTCTATTGATTCTCATTATTGGTTTGAGCCGTATTTATTTGGGTGTGCATTATACATCTGACGTATTTGCGGGATTCTTATTTTCACTTGGATACTTGGTTGTTTATATCAAGTTGACGGATACAATTGTATTTCAAAAGAAATAAGTAAAAACAGAGAAGCTATTTTTGGCTTCTCTGTTCTTCTATAATCTTTTCAATTTCTTCAATCAATGCTTGTTTGATTTCTGCTTGTGGTACGGTACGTATGACTTTTCCTTTACGGAAGAGGATACCTGACTTGGATCCACCCGCAATACCAATATCAGCACGGCTAGCTTCTTGCATACCATTAACAGGACATCCCATGACTGCGACTGTGATATTCGCTTTGATACTGTGGAGATAATCCTCCATCTCTTTGACAAGTGGAATCATATCATATTGAATTCTTCCACAAGTAGGACAAGCTACTAAATCAGGCACATCTTCAATCAGACGGAAACTACGTAATAACGCCTTACCAATAATCAATTCATCCTTTGGTGGACCTGATACAGAGATACGAATTGTATCACCAATTCCTTCATGTAAGAGCACACCTAATGCGGCAGAAGACTTTACAGCAGAATCCGCAAATCCACCAGCTTCTGTAACACCTAAATGAAGAGGGTAGTTAAATGTCTTTGCGGCAAGTTCATATGCATCAATCGTAAGTTCTACATTCGAAGATTTAAATGATAGACAGATATCATAGAAATCCATACTCTCAAGAATATCAACGTGACGCTTCGCACTTTCGACAAGAGCTTCTGCACATGGACCGCCGTATTTCTCTAAGAGTTCTCTTTCTAACGAACCAGCATTGATACCAATACGAATTGGTACATTTTTTTCTTTACACTTGGCAACGACAGCTTCTGTATTCTTACGAGAACCGATGTTACCAGGGTTGATACGAATCGCATCAATACCACCATCTAGACAGATGAGGGCGAGTAAATAGTTAAAGTGTATATCTGCGATTAGAGGAATGTTAATGCGGGCTTTGATAGCTGGAATAGCACGAGCATCTTCTTCATCTAATATGGCTGTTCTGACAAGTTCGCAGCCATTTGCGGCTAGTTCATTGATTTGCGCGACTGAGCGCTCTACATCCTTTGCAGGGACATTTGTCATGGATTGTAAGACACATTTATTTTGACCACCAATTTGGACATTTCCTACAAATAAAGCACGTGTTTCAGTACGTTTCATTATTTTTCTCCTTTATGAGTACTATTATCCCACGATTATAAAATTTTATCGAGTTTTTCATCTCATAAAACCATAAAGCACTTGGAATTGATTTATGAATATGATATACTCATCATGCAAAATCTTAGGAGGATTATTAACAATGGCAAGAGAGAATGTAATCTTGGTATGCACAGAATGTGGTGAAGAAAACTACATCACTACAAGAAATAAGCGTAAGCACCCAGAAAAGTTGGAAGTTAAGAAGTACTGTCCACGTTTACGCAAAATGACATTGCATAAGGAGAAGAAATAACCTTTGTTGGTTATTTTTTTATATTTTGTATGAGATTAGATATATTACCAATTGGTCAATTTGAAGAGAATTCTTATGTATTACATGATAATGGTCATGTGTTCTTTGTTGATCCAGGAAGATATTACAAGAAGATTATGGAGTGTGTTGGCAAAGATGAAGTCGTTGATGGTATTGTTTTAACACATGGACATTCTGACCATACAGGAGCTGTGGATGATTTATGTGATGTATACAATTGTCCAGTATATATGGATCATCATGATTTACCACTTGTATTACCAAGCAATGCTGGCCATTATGGATATAGTACACCCGTATACGCATCAATTCATGATTTAAATGAGAAACAGGTTAAGATTGGAACATTTTCTTTAGAAATTCATCATACACCTGGCCATACGGATGGTAGTATCTGTGTTCGCTATAAGAATATTCTTTTTACAGGCGATACGCTATTTGCGTCTAGTTGTGGTAGAACAGATTTATATTCTGGTAGTGATGAGAAGATGCGCCACACACTGGATTATCTCAAGACACTTCCACATGATTTACAAATTTATCCAGGGCATGGACCTGCAAGTACAATAGGAATTGAAGTTCGTAATAATCCCTATATGATTTCTTACTTTTAAGAATAAATCAAAGTTGTTTTATCTTAGTTTCGTGTAGAATAGAAGTGAGGAAGTAATATGAAGAAATTTTTGATTGGTTTATGTTTGAGTTCGGTATTACTGGCAGGTTGTCATCAAGACAAATCAAGCTACGTAGCGAAGGAAGATCAGATTTCGATTTCTACAACTGATTTTAAAGATGCAGATGCACAAAAATTGGTGGAGTCTGTACTAAAGAAGCAGTTTCCACAATATGAATGTACTGTCACCCAGACAATTATTAAGGGAAACAATGTTTATGGTATATACACGTATCAGAAAAATGGACGTACAATGACCCAACAGGTATCTTTATATACGGTTTCCGTCAATAAGAATAATCACAATGATATTATCTACTTGCAGAGTTC
>CALISH010000111.1 GCA_938041275.1 uncultured Solobacterium sp. | reverse complement strand
TTCCAATAAACTTTAAGACTTTCCCTAGGGTTTGGAATGATGTGTTCTTTTTCATGCCATAACCTCCTTTGGTTTTTCTTCTGGAAATTGAGAGTAATAGATTTCCTGATATACCTTACAATTCTCCATCAGTTCATCATGCGTTCCTTTTCCAACTAGGCTACCATCATCTAATACTAATATCTGATTAGCAGCACGCACCGTAGATGCACGCTGTGAAACGATAAAGACTGTCATTTGATTTCCCAAATTATGAATTGCACGACGCAACTTTAAATCTGTTGCAAAATCTAATGCACTTGCGGAATCATCCATGATTAATATTTCAGGATTTTTTAATAATGCACGTGCAATTGTAAGACGTTGTTTCTGACCACCAGATAGGTTGCGACCATTCTGTTCAATCATCGCATCTAATCCATTCTTACTTCTTACTACATCTGCAGCCTGCGCAATTTCTAATGCATGCCAGATTTCTTCATCTGTCGCATCCTCTTTACCCCACTGCATATTCTCTCGAATTGTACCTTCAAATAGAACTGCCTTTTGTGGAATCATTCCCACTTTCGATACAAGTTCTCCTTGTGGATAATCCTTTACATCTACACCATTCACGCATACTTTTCCACTTTGCACATCATAGTAACGCGGTATTAATTGTGCAACGGTTGATTTACCACAACCGGTTCCACCAATGATACCAATCGTCTCTCCACGATTCGCCACAAAACTAATATTCGATATCGCATCTGCACCAGCTTGTGGATAAGAGAAGGAAACTTGATCAAAGACAACTGCAGGAGTACTTTTATCTTCTTTAACAGGTTCCATCTTGTAAACCATCTGACGCTTTACTACAAGCACTGCTTCAATACGTTCCAGACATGCAAGTGATTTATTGATTGTGATAATAAGAGAAGATAGTTTAATTAGCTCTACTATAATTAGTGCCATCAAGTTGTATAACGCAACAACATCTGCCTGTGCAATGATACCGCCATCAACACTAATCGCACCTATGTAAATTAATGTAATGATTGCTACATTGATTAAAATATACGTTAGTGGATTCATTAATGCGGATAAGCGACCTACATGTTCGTTATATTGTGTTAAAGTATCATTCTCTTGATTAAACTGTTGCACCTCAGCATCTTCCTTTCGGAATGCACGAATGACTCTAACGCCCAATAAGTTTTCACGCAATGTTCCTAGTAATTTATCCAATGCACTCTGTACTTTTTTATACAGCGGAATACTGATCCACATAATCGCGAACACAACGACCGCAAGAACTGGTATCGTTACCAC
>CALISH010000110.1 GCA_938041275.1 uncultured Solobacterium sp. | reverse complement strand
GTGGTAAAGGGCCCTTATAGGGTAGCCTAAAAACCGCACGTTATACGTGCGGATTATTATTTATTGAGTGAATATGCGTTTGAAGATTTCACTATTACCACGTCTAGCGAATTCTCGCTTACCGGCAGTCATGTAACCCCTGAAACCTTTTAGGTCATCATCTTGACGGTAAGTAAGAATGATAGAAACAGCGATAGGAAGAAGAAGCTTGAATAATTGCTTCTGCATTGTTTTCTTTGCTTTCTTCTGTTCTTGAATTGCGTTTGAAACGTATTGTAGATGATCAACTTTAGCTTTAATAATTTGAACACGGAAATTAGTAGTCTTTATTGATTTTTGAAAGTTCATCATTTTTAATAAAAATATGGTGAGATAACATATAAGAAATGCGCATGCGGCATATAGGAAATACATGTTGTATGGATAAATATTCATGGAAATATGCTCCTTAAAGGTATTTTAACATGTTTATCTCTTTTACGTATGACAAAGATTCATTATAATATGTACAACGGTGAACGAAATGTCAAAAGATATTATATTGGTAAGTGATTCTCATAGACAAACGGAATGTTTAAAAAATATTCGCAGTATGTATCCTAATGCGTATGCTTATCTACATGCAGGTGATAGTGAATTACCAAGTCAGTTAACAGAAGGATACGCTTGTGTCCAAGGTAACTGCGATTATTATGGAGATTATGAACCTGAAGCAGTGTTTGAAGTAGAGGGGCACCACATTTTATTGGTGCATGGTCATCATGATATTGGGTATGGTTCTCTGTTTGGTTTAGTACGTCATGCAAGAGAGCGTGGTTGTGATATTGTATGCTTTGGGCATACACATGTTCCATGTGATGAACAGTTTGAAGAGATTTATTTATTTAATCCTGGTTCACTTAGTTATAACCGTGATGGTTCCAAACCATCGTATATGATTCTACATATTGATGGGCAACAAGTATCTGCAGAATTAAAACGATATAAAATGTAAATTTAATCTTGAAAACTGATAGATATTTTGATATATTATTTGTGCTGTCCTCGTAGCTCAGCTGGATAGAGCTCACGCCTTCTAAGCGTGTGGTCAAGAGTTCGAATCTCTTCGAGGACGCCATATAGAAAAGATACCGTCGGCAATCAGTCGGCGGTTTCTTTTGTCTAGGAGGCGATATGACAAATTACTATGATGAAATCCTTGCAGAGATAGAAGATTTAATGCAACAAGGTAAATATGGTGATGCGAATTTCTTGGTTCAAAATGAATTAAACATGCCGTATATACCTGCTGATATAGAACAAAAATTAAAGAGTTATAAAAGAGAATTAAACTATCGTTTAAGTGATGAGAAAGAAATTCGAGAGGATAGTTTGGATTCTTTTTTAAGAAAATTGAAAGGAAAGCCAAAGTCACAACTAGCAGCTGCCAGTGTATTGGTTACACGTAACTTAAGAGATTGCCTAGCTGAGATTAAAGATTATTTATCTAAAGATCCGTGTCCTGAGGCAGCTGCTTTATTGATTGAAGGTTTAGCAGAACAAGAAATTTCTGATGAATTTACACTGATAAAGAATGGCGTGGAATATACATTCTGGTCAGATGATATTATTCCTGTACATAAGAGTGAAGGTTTCTTGAAAGCACAGTCTTATTTAAAAGACTGGTTAGAAAATGATAATCCGGATTTCTATGAAATGGCTAGGACATTATTGATTCATGAAGTATATGTATTCTTACCACTGTCTTATGATGTGGATGAAGCGGAAGATTTAGCTTTAACAATGCTGAAACAAGTATCAGATATGATGGATGAAGGAGAAATCTATCAGAAAGTATCTAAACAACTTGCATATGCGAAAACATTGCATTGACTTTCCGCCCTAAACTTTGTAGGATATTAGCAGGCATAGTGGTCGAGTGCTAAAATCGACCGTAATATAGTAAAAACATAGCCGAAATATTGTATATTTGGTATAATATGCAAGCAATAAAAAAGCGAAAAGGAGTTAATAAGATGTCAAATTGGACACTCAAAGAAAAATCAGTTGGAGATTTAACAGTTAAAATTGAAGGTAAAGAATGGGCAGATGCTGTAAAGAAGGCATTCAATAAGATTGCTAAGAATGTATCTATCAACGGTTTCCGTAAGGGACAAGCACCTAAGGCTTTAATCGAAAAGCGTGTTTCTGATAACGAAAGATTCATCACAGCTGTAGATGATAATGCAAATGTATGGATGCGCACAGCTTTAGAAGCTGAAAAATTAGTACCTATTAGTCAACCACAGCTGGATATTAAGGCAGTCGATGCAAATGGTGTTGAATTAGTATTTACATTTGCAGTTATGCCTGAAGTGAAGTTAGGTGATTATAAGGGATTAGAATACAATCTTGAAGAAGTTGCTGTAAGTGATGAAGAAGTTGAGGCTGAATTAAATCGTATGCGTGAACAGTATGCAGAAGTTCAGACTAAGGATGACGCTGCTGCTGAAGGCGATACAGTAAATATTGACTATGAAGGATTCAAGGATGGCGTAGCATTTGATGGTGGTAAGGGCACTAACTATGACTTAGTATTAGGTTCCCATTCCTTCATCCCTGGATTTGAAGAACAGTTAGTTGGTGTTAAGGCTGGTGAAGAAAAGGAATTAAACCTTACATTCCCAGAGAATTACCATGCTGAAGACTTGAAGGGTGCTGCAGTTGTATTTAAGGTTAAAGTTAACGAAGTTAAGACTAAGGTATTACCAGAAGTTAACAATGACTTTGCGAAAGATGTTAACGCTGCTGGTGTTGAAACAGTTGCTGACTTAAAGAACATGATTCGTACACGTATCGAAGATGGTAAGAAGTCACAGGCTGAAAACAAGGCTGATACAGCTTTAATGGACAAGTTAGTTGAAAATGCAAAAATCGACTTACCAGAAGTACTTGTTGAAGAAGAAGTTAACAATCAGATTCAACAGTTAGCACAACAGATTTCTCAATATGGTATGAACTTCAACCAGTACTTATCTATGATGGGTAAGAAGATTGAAGATGTTCGTGCTGAATACACAGATAACGCTACTAAGACTGCGAAGTTAAGATTGATTCTTGAAGAGATTGCTAAGGTTGAAGCTTTAGAGCTAACTGAAGAAGATCTTGAAAATGAATACAACAACATCGCTGCACAGTACAATATGCCAGTTGAACAAGTGAAGACATATATCAGTGTGGATATGTTGAAGCGTGATGTTCGTAACGAAAAGGCTTATGCATTCGTTAAGGAAAACGCTGCTGGTGGTAAGAAGCCTGCAAAGAAGCCTGCTAAGAAGACAACAAAGAAGGCAGATAAGGCTGAAACTACAGAAGAAAAGCCAGTTAAGAAGACAACACGTAAAAAGAAGAGCGAAGTAGAAGAAACTGCTGAGTAATTCGTTTACAATATAGAATGTTAATAAGACGCTGCTCGCGTCTTATTTTCAAAAGTGATTCAGGAGGTATGAATATGAGCGAAAATGTGAATGTTCGTGTACCTGTCGTATGTACTAGAGGAATCGTTGTATTCCCTGGACATGATGTAATGATTGAAGTAGGAAGACCAAAATCAATCAATGCCGTGAATGAGGCAGGTGCCTCATACGACAGTATGGTTTGGCTTGTTTGTCAAAATGATATTATGGTAGACAATCCAACAGAGAAAGATTTATATACAGTCGGAACAATTGCGAAGATCAAAGTTGTACGTAAGAAGGAAGGCTTCATGCGTGTAACTTTTACTGGCATGCGTCGTGCGAAGTTAGCGAAACTTTACGATAGTAAAGAGTTAATGTATGCAGATGTTACTCCATTAACCGATTCTTATGGTGATAAGAGCGAAGAATACGCATTGGTGAAAAAGGTAGTTGATAAATTAGAAGGGATGGCACAGGTGGCTGCAGTATTTCCGCCTGAGGTTGTACAACAGTTGTCTCTTGGTGTAAATGCCGAGACATTGGGTGACCAATTTGGTCAATACTTTAGTTTATTTGACCAGGCAACTCGTCAGCGTTTGCTAGAAACAACAAATATCAATGATCGTTTGTTATTGATTGTTGAAGAGTTGGAAAAACAGCAGCGTTATTCTGAACTAGAAACAGTCATCAATGATCGTGTTAAAGACCGTATTGATGATAGTCAAAAGGAATACTATCTACGTGAAAAGTTAAAGGCTATTAAAGAAGAACTTGGTGATGTATCTAATATGACAGATGATGTCGCTGATTTACGTGAGAAGATTGAAAAGAATCCATATCCAGAGCATGTAAAAATAAAAGCACGTGAAGAGTTACGTAAGTATGAGATGTTGCCTCCAGGAAGTGGAGAAGCAAGTGTTTCTCGTAACTATTTAGATTGGCTATTAACTGTTCCATGGTGGCAAACTACAAAAGATATTGAAGATTTGAAGGCGGTACGTAATGTCCTTGATGAAGATCATTATGGTCTTGATAAGATCAAGGATCGTATTATGGAGTACTTAGCCGTAAAGCAGATGACACAATCTCTTAACAGCCCTATCTTGTGTTTAGTAGGTCCTCCAGGTGTTGGTAAGACTTCATTAGCAAAATCGATTGCGCGTGCGTTAGGTCGTAAGTTTGTGAAGATGTCTGTAGGTGGTGTGCGTGATGAAGCAGAAATTCGTGGTCATCGTCGTACTTATCTTGGTTCAATGCCAGGTCGAATTATTCAAGGAATGAAACGTGCTGAAGTATTGAACCCAGTATTCTTAATTGATGAATTGGATAAGATGGGTGCTGACTATAAGGGTGATCCAAGTGATGCAATGCTGGAAGTTTTAGACCCTGAACAAAACGCGGTATTCTCAGACCATTATCTTGAAGAACCATATGATTTATCTAAGGTTATGTTTATTGCGACAGCAAACTACTTAGAAAATATTCCTGGTCCTTTACGTGATCGTTTAGAGATTATTGATTTATCTTCCTATACAGAACTTGAGAAGGTAAGTATCGCCAAGGATTATTTAGTATCTAAACAACTTAAGAATAATGGTCTAAAACCAGCACAGTTTAAGTTAAAGGATGCAGAGATTCTATACTTGATTCGTCATTACACACGTGAAGCGGGTGTTCGTCAATTAGAGAGAATTATTGCGTCATTATGCCGTAAGACTGTTCTTGCGATTTTACGTGATAACAAGAAATCAATTACAGTTACCAAAAAACAAATTGGTGAGTGGTTAGGTAAGATTATCTTTGAATATGGTAATAAGGAAAAGAAGAACCAAATTGGTTGTGTAACTGGTCTTGCCTATACACAATTTGGTGGAGATGTACTTCAGATAGAAGTAAATCATTTTGAAGGTAAAGGTAGACTTGTCATTACGGGTCAACTAGGAGAAGTTATGAAGGAAAGTGCATCTATTGCGCTTGACTATGTAAAGGCTCATGCGAAAGAGTTAAACATCGACCCTAAATTCTTTGATTCTAATGATATTCATATTCATGTGCCAGAAGGCGCCGTTCCAAAGGATGGACCTTCAGCTGGTGTTACTCTAACAACTGCGATTGTTTCTGCACTTACAGATACACCAGTTTATCGTGATATTGCGATGACAGGTGAAGTGACACTGCGTGGTAATGTCTTACCAATTGGTGGCTTACGAGAGAAGTCGTTAGCTGCGCACCGTGTTGGTATTAAGAAAGTCTTGATTCCTAAGAATAACGTTCGTGACTTAGATGATGTGCCAGAAACAGTGAAAAATGCTATTACATTTATTCCTGTTGAGACCGTTTCACAAGTGCTTAAGGAGGCTTTGGTACACTAATGCAGTACCATGATGCATTCCTGCTAAAAACAGCAGCGTTAGAGACACAGTGGCCTGTGAGTGATTTACCTGAAATTATCTTTGTAGGAAGATCGAATGCAGGAAAAAGTACACTCATTAACGGCTTAGTGAATCGTAAAAACTTAGCATACTCTGGTAAAACACCAGGTAAGACAAGACTTTTAAATTTCTTCTCTGTCGATAACAAGGTTGTATTTACGGATGCACCTGGGTATGGTTATGCGACAAGTGATCGTCAAAGTGCTTTAGCATTCGCTAAGTTAATTGATCCATATTTCTCGAAAAGAGATCAGTTAAAGGCAATGATAATCGTATTGGATACTAGAAGAGTTCCGAGCAATGATGATATTCAGATGGTTGAATATGGTAAAGAATCACATCTAGCTATCTTTGCGGTATGCACAAAAATCGATAAGTTATCAAGAAGTCAAATGTTACAGAATTTAAAAAAGATTTCTGCAACTTTAGGTATTCAAGAGAATGCATTGATTCCTGTAAATTCTGAGAAAAAACAAGGCTTAGAAGCAGTTTGGGAAAAGATCGACCAACTCATAGCACAATAAGATGGTTTCTACTGCGGTAGGGTACCATCTTTTGTTTTTACTTTGTCCATCTAAAAGGGTATTATGCTAAAATAATATAGAGATATTAGAGGTATCCTATGAAGATTATGATAGCGACAGGGGGAACAGGTGGTCACATTAACCCTGCACTAGATTTAGCACATATATTGAAACTACGTAATCCAGAAAATGAAGTGATTTTTGTGGGTTCTGATAACCGTATGGAAGCTACTGTTGTTCCAGAAGCTGGCTACAAATTCTATGGTTTGCATATTACAACAACAGTAGGTTCTATTATTTCAAAAGTAAAATATGCAACTTCTTTGATGCAAGCATATTTTGAATCAAAACAGATACTAAAACAGGAGAAGCCAGATATCTGTATTGCCTTTGGAAATTATATTAGTGTTCCGCTAATTCTTGCGGCACATCATCTCGGTATCAAAACGATGTTGCATGAACAGAATAGTTTTGCTGGAAAAGCAAATAAATTTTTAAGTCATTTTGCAGATGCAGTTGTGGGATGTTATGAAAGCAATAAACCACAGATGCCAAAAGCAAATGTACGTATTTTAGGTAATCCATCCGCATCTGTTGTAAAAGATGTAGTCTTTAATCCGGAAGTGATTGAAAAAGTCGGATTATCCAAAGATATTCCATTTGTTGTATTTATGATGGGATCGTTAGGATCTTCATCTGTTTCCAAAGTTATTGACGAAGCGATTCCACTTTTTGATCAAGACTTTCAGGTTATAATTGTAAGTGGTAAGGCAAATTCTTATCAGTTTCAAAATACAGACTCTGGTAATGTTAAGTTTGTGCCATATATCGATGGTAAACAAGCATTAAAGGGATGTACACTTGCGGTTACGCGTGCAGGTGCTACAACAATTTCGGAAATTTGTGCCTTACCTGCAGCTGCTGTGTTGATTCCTAGTCCATTTGTTGCAAATAACCATCAGGTTTATAACGCAAAAGAACTGGCTGAAAAAGATGCGGCAATTATGATTGAAGAAGGTAAGTTGAGTCCACAATTACTGGCTACAACTGTAAATACACTTGTTCATGATAAACAAACCTGTAACAAGTTAAAAGAAAATGCACATAAGCTTGCGAAAGTGGATGCGGCAAATCAGATGATTGATTGGATTGAGGAGGTATTACATGGATAAAATATTAGAGCGATTAAGTTTTTACGCTACTACTGAAACAGAGAAACCTTTAAGGACGATGACAACACTTCGTATTGGTGGTAATGCAAAGTATGCTGTGTATCCAGAAACATATGTTGCGATTGATGGAGTCTTTCGCATTATCGAGGAGTATCAACTCCCTTTTAAAGTAATCGGTAAGGGCAGTGATTTATTATGTTCTGATGATGAATTTGAAGGTGTTGTTATCTGCTTGGACCGTTTCTTCAATCATCAATACTTTGATGGAAATGACCTCGTGGCAGAAGCGGGATGTTCAATTATTTCATTATCAACAGAAGCCATGAAGCGTGGTCTATCCGGATTAGAGTTTGCTAGTGGTATTCCTGGTACTGTTGGTGGATGTATCTTTATGAATGCAGGTGCTTATAACATTAGCATGAAAGATGTTGTAAAAGAGGTGCTTGTATATCGTGACCATCAGTTAGTATGGTTAAAGGTATCTGAATGTGATTTCTCATATCGTCATAGTATCTTCCAATCTAACCCAAAATGGTTGATCTTGGGTGTTCGTTATGGCTTAACACCACAACCAAAGGAAGAAATTGAAGCATTAATGGATTCTCGTCGTAAGAGAAGAGTAGATTCGCAACCATTAAACTTCCCAAGCTGCGGTTCTGTATTTAAGAATCCAGAAGGTCACAATGCATGGCAGCTAATTGATGGGATTGGCTATCGTGGTAAACAAATTGGTGGAGCAATGGTCAGTGATAAACATTGTAATTTTATCTTGAATGTTCATAAGGCAACCGCACTTGAGTATTTAACTTTGATTGAAGAAATTCAAAAAGAAGTAAAGAGAAAATATAATATTGACCTCAAGATGGAAGTGGAGAAGTTCAATTGGAAGTAAAGAAGAATCGATTAAACGCAGATTTTGAAAAGATTCCTGAAGCGGTTGAAAGAATCTTTAAAAATAAGCGCTTAGACGCTAATCTTAAATTATTTCGCTCTAGACAACCAGCATTATTTAACCTAGCAGTGATGGTCGCAATTCTTGTGATTATGATGATGTATTTACTATCACCAATATCTTCTGTTAGGGCGGTATCGATTGATGGTACTAATTATTTAAGTGATGATTATATTAAGAAAATTGTTGGAGTGAATACCTCATCGAAATTATATTTTACAGTACCTGTATTGGTGGAGAGAAAACTAAAATCTAATCCATTAATTGAGGATGCGAAGGTCAGTCTAAATAGTGGTAATACAGTTTCGATTACTGTAAAGGAAAAGAAATTAGTTGGCTATCAATCTGAGGGGTCTGAACTAATATGGTTTGGAAATGGTGAACAAACAGCCATTGATGATAACAATCGACAAGTAGTCGCGTCACTTCCGAAGTTAATTGGATTTAGTGATACGGATTTATTAAAAAAAGTATCAGTCGCATTAAATGATATTGATGATTCTATTTTGCAGCAGATTTCTACAATCTCTGTATATCCATTACGCTATGATGCACATGCATTACTGGTGCACATGCGCATTGGTAGTTACTTTGTTGCATCATATAACAATCTGAAGATTTTAAATGATTATTTTACAATTTATAGTCAGGCGACTGATAAAACCAAGTGTTTATGGGGAACAAGTAAAGATCAAGTTGCATATACAGCTGCTTGCCCTTGGGAACAGAAAGCGGCAGATGCAGCGACTGCAGTCACAAATGTTTCATACTGGTATGACGCAGAAGGAAATGTACGTACTGATGCAAGTGGTTTGCCAATTGAAAAACACTTCTATACAGATGCTGAAGGAAATGTAGCAGTTGATGCAAATGGTAATCCTATCGCAATACCAATTGATGATAAAGGGATTGAAGTTATCGATGACAAGTTCCAAGAAAATTACACAGCAGGATATTATTCGACTGGTGTACTAAATACACCAACACCTGCGCAGTAACATGAAAATCCTGTGAAATAGACGATATACAGGTAACATGTTTTGTATAATAATAACCATTTTGATATAATACATAACGTTAGTAAGGAGTAACTTATGACAGTTGAAAAGAAAACAAACTATGGTAGTATCTCCGTTTCAGAAGAAGCAGTTGCTTCATTAGCTGGTGGGGTAATTACAGAATCTTATGGTGTTGTTGGTATGGCCAGCAAACAAATTTTAAAAGATGGCTGGGCAGAACTATTAAAGAAGGAAAACTATACGAAAGGTGTAGTTGTTCGTAATGGTAAAGCTGGTTTAGAAATTGATTTATATATCGTTGTAAGTTTCGGTGTTAAGATTTCAGAAGTAGTTACCGAAGCGCAGAAGAAAGTTAAATATATGCTTGAAAAGTCACTCTCCCAGGAAGTTGCCCAGGTGAATGTCTTTGTTCAGGGCGTTCGCGTCGTAGCATAAGGATATGGGGTTAATGTAATGGAAAAGATTAATGGTTTAATTTTAAAAAATTTACTGGAAAGTGGAGCACACAATTTAAGCAATCAACGTAAAGCAGTTGATGCCATGAATGTATTCCCAGTGCCAGATGGAGATACAGGAACAAATATGTCTTTGACGATTTTGAATGGTATCTCAGAAGTGACAAAAAGTGGATCTGAGTCACTATCAACTGTTGCGAAGATTTTCAGCCGTGGTTTATTAATGGGTGCACGTGGTAATTCTGGTGTTATTTTATCCCAGATTTTCCGCGGATTTGCGCAGTACGCAAAAGATAAAGAAGAACTTACAGTAAAAGAATTTTCTGAGGCTTTAATCAATGGCTCTAAGATGGCTTATAAAGCTGTTATGCGTCCTACAGAAGGTACAATCTTAACCGTTGTAAGAGAAAGTTCAGAGTATGGAGAAATCTTTATTAATGACCACCCTGAAGCTTCTATGGAAGAGTTTGTAAATTATATTGCTGATGAAGCAAACGCTTCTTTACAACGTACACCTGAATTATTAGATGTACTTAAGGAAGCACATTGTGTAGACTCTGGTGCGATGGGTTATGTAACTATTCTTGAAGGCTTCAAGTCCTATCTACAAGGGAATCCAATCACTGAGAATTTAGCAGGCAGTAATGAAGAGAGCGAAGTTAGTGAAAAAGCTTCTGGATATCGTGTTGAATATATCGTAACTTTCAGCGATAACGGTAAGAAGACTTTTAAGGAAGAAAGAGTTCGCAAGCAATTAGAGCAGATTGGTAATGATATCCAATTAGCTGTAAAAGAAGATAGCTTTATATTAAGCGTACATTCTATGACACCAGGTGAAGTATTAATGCTTGGTCAAAAGTATGGTAAGTTTACAAAGGTTCAAGTGGAAGATATTCAATCTGACTTACAGCCATCCTTAATGGAAGCAGAAGAAGCTCCGATTGAAAATGCGGCTTATGGCATTATCGCTGTAGCTGCTGGTGAAGGCTTGAAGAAGTTATTTACTGATTATCGTGTTAATTATGTTGTAAGTGGTGGTCAGACAATGAATCCATCAACAGAAGACTTTGTTACTGCGATTTCTAAGGTGCATGCGGATACAATCTATATCTTGCCAAATAACTCAAATATTATCATGGCTGCAAAACAGGCTGCTGAAGTTACGGAAGATAAGAAGATTATTGTTATTGAAACAAAGTCTGTACCACAAGGTTTAAGTGCATGCATTAGCTTCAACCCAGAGGAAGAAGTAGATACAAACACTGAAGCAATGAACGAAGCTATCACATTAGTTAAGACTGGTTCTGTTACTTACGCTGTTAAGGATACAATGGTAGATGGCAAGCAGATTAATTCCGGTGACTACATGGCTATCTTAGAAAAAGACATTATCTTCAATGAGAAGGACAAGTTAGCAGTTACTAAAGCATTAATCAAGAATATGTGTGATGAAGATACAGAAGTTGTAACACTTATCAAAGGTTCTGAAGCTACTGATGAAGAATGCGAAGAAATTCGTCAATTCATTGAGCAGAACTATAACGTAGATATCGATGTTGAAGATGGGCAACAACCTGTATACAGTTTCATTATCGGTGCTGAATAAATACAATAGGGAACACTCCAATTTGTGTGGAATGTTCCTTTTTTTAATTCCTTCATGTATGATAGATACGTTAGGAATATATGGATAATACAAAGCAATTAAATATTGAATACTTTTCATTGCAGTCATTATTTTGGATGACATACTGCATGGTTGTTGGTTTTTCAGTAACCTATCTTTTATCATGTGGATATTCTAATTCTGAAGCAGGTTATATCTTGGCTTCTGCAAATATATGTGCATTAATCTTACAGCCATTTTTTGCGGATTTAGCAGATCATTCGAAAAAAATTAATGCGATGTCTATATTTTTCGTGTCGATTGCAATCATTTTTGTATGTTCTATCGGGTTATTTTTTATTGGTATTCGTTCAGTTCTTTTGACATTGATATATGTCGTAATGATTACGCTAGCAAATGCAGTGATTGCGTTTTTGACGTCTATACAGTTTTTAATGGATGCTTCAAAATCAAAGATCAATTTTGGTTTATGTCGTGCAGGCGGATCTCTATGTTTTGCGATTCTTTCTGCAGCGATGGGCATTCTGATTGAAAGAATCGGGATGAAATCCATACCAACTGCATTGTTTATTATTACTCTATTAATCATTGTATTATGCATGTATATCACACGTCATCGTATTCATACTTCGCAAAGGACAAAGAATTTTGCTACTCAAAAGAAATCAAGTTCATTACTTGTCTTTTTTAAAGATAATCCTAAGTTTATGATTTTATCTATCGCGATGTTGTTTATCTATTATGCACATGCTTTTATTACAAATTTTACGATTTCAATTGTGCGTAATGTAGGTGGTAATCATCGCGAGATGGGATATCTGATTGCCTTTATGGCGCTTATGGAATTGCCGGGTATGATAGGCTTTAGAGAAATTAATCATCGTTTTAAGGTTTCTTCAATACTCTTGTTTTCAATGATTATGTTCAGTGTGAAGGCAATTGTTGTTTGGATTGCTCCATCGTTAATCACTTTAACATTTGGATTTGCCTTACAGGTTGTATCTTTTGCACTATATATTCCTGCATCTGTACAATATGCAAATACTGTCATTGATGAAAAAGATACCGTTAAAGCACAGATGATGTTTAACTTAATGCAAGCAGGTGGTGCAGTATTTTCTTCAATCATCGGTGGATGGTTGATAGACTTTAGTGGTATCTCACATGCATTATTAGTCGGCGCTATTTTATCTTGTATCGGTACGATGATTGCCTTTATGGGTATACAAAATACAAAGAGGTAACTATGAAGAAATTTACAAATCATATTTATTACATGGATAACAATCCAGAAACAGACCAACCATATCTCTATTTGATTCATGGATCTAGGTTTAACTTACAGATTGATGCTGGTAATAGTCCTGAAAACTACCATAAATTTTTATCAGAAGTTAATGAATTAGGTCTAAAGGCACCTAAGCTTTTAGCGATTACTCATTGGCATTGGGACCATACCTTTGGTATGGTTGCTTGTGATGTACCAATGATTGCTTCTGTGAAGACCAATGAATATTTAAAGAAAGTAAAGAATTGGAAATGGACAGAAGAGGCGATGCAGGATCGTTTAAAGACTGGGGAAGATATTCAATTTTGTTACGACTGTATGCATAAACAATATTCGGATATCGCAAAGATTCAAGTATGCGAATCAGATATTACATTTGATAGTGAAATTGAAATTGATTTAGGTGATATTCACGTAAAAGGTATTCAAATTGATACACCACACACAAGAGATGCTGTTTTATATTACGTAAAAGAAGAGAAAATTGTGATTGCGGCTGATGCGGAATATGAAGATTATTATGATAATAATAGTCAGTATGACCCAGCACGTTTAACATCCTTTATTCACTTTTTAGAAGAATTAGATTTTGCATATTATTTACGTGGGCATGATGACTTTAAACAAACAAAAGAAGAAATCTTAAATAAGCTTAAAGCTGCGATGTAAATAAAAATATTTTATAAGTTCAATGGTATAATAAACACATGGATTTAAGTGATAAAAGACTAAAATTAACTTCGAAACGTCTGGAAGTATTACATCGATTGGACCTTTTTACGACTGATGATCTTTTGATGTATTATCCGTATCGTTATGAGGCGATTACAACTTCTGCTTTTTCTGATTGGAAAATCAAAGATAAAGTCTGGTTTGAAGGGGAAGTTGTTCAACTTCCAAGAAGTTGGCGTAAAGGTAGACTTGTAACGACTACGTTCCAAGTACGCTCTCAGGAACAGATTCTTACCATAACAATATTTAATCGACCTTGGGCGAAATCTTTAAATTTAAATCAAATATTGACAATACAAGGTGTATATCAAGGTAACAGTAAAGTTACTGCGATTAGTTATGATACAAAGCCTTTAGCAGAACATACATCTATTACACCTATCTATAGTATTAAGGAAGGGATACGACAAAAGACATTACAGACAATTATTCATTCTGTTCTAAATCAATTACAGGATGAAATTATTGATGATATTCCTGATGAATTTCGACAAGCATATCGATTACTACCACTGAAAGTTGCTTATCGTTGTATTCATATTCCCAGTAGTATGAATGAGGCACAGATAGCGGTACGCACCTTAAAGTATGCAGAGTTTTTACGTTTCTTTACTGCGATTCAACTCATGCGTAGTACAGACGGAATTCGTATTGCAAAGAAGCCAAAAATTATCCAGATAGCATTTACTTTTCTCTTCAATAAGTGCATA
>CALISH010000109.1 GCA_938041275.1 uncultured Solobacterium sp. | reverse complement strand
ATTTTCTTCCAGTTCTTAAAAAATAGACTCCTTGATTCATGCATGGATGTTGCCAGTGAATAGTTGTCAAATAATACTCCATGGAAAGTGAATACATGTATGATTCCAATAAAGTCTAAAACTAGTACAAGCACTACATATGCAAGCATATATAAATGATTCGAACGTATTACAGAATAAATAAACTGTGGCACAGCATGCTTTGTTAAACGCAAGCCAATCATTGCGGTATTCAGTGGAATGATCACCGCAAAATACATTCCAATTAGACATCCTCTAAAGTTAATAAATTTTCGTGATATACGAATTGCAGTAGAGATGATTTCCTTCATCTTTTTCTTTTGATTGTATAGGATATTACGACTCAATAAAATCAGGATGATAATATCAAATGCCATATATATCGTAAATAAGATTGTGATTGTAATTAATACAGCCCAACCATACCAACTACGTAATAAGGACGGTAATTCTCCACTACTGACATAGTAGATCCCTGTTAAGTTCATAATGGATCCTAGGATGCCCTCCGCAAAAGAAAACATCATAAACAAAATGATTTTTGCAGGAATTTGATAATACAAAATTTCTGGTAAACCATGCCAATAATAGCGAAATGAGAATACTCTATCATGTGCTGGTGACTTCTTGGTTGTTTTCATACCTACTATTTAACCACACTATTACACCCTACGCACATGAATTATCTTTCACAAAAAGAAAGTACCCAGATGGATACTTCCTGACTTAGGTTATTTACTGCTTATTGTTCACAAGCCAAATCAAACAGAACATTTGCGTAAATTGCACAGGCAAGAATCATTGTTTCGATTTCAAAACCCTCATCTGCTTCATGTTCAGCACCAACCCATGATGCATATTCACGTGTTGGAAAGATTGGTCCAAATGCCGCAAAGTTCTCAAAACTACGAGCATATGTACCACCACCAATACGTAGAGGAGGTGTATATGTATCTCCACTAAATGCACGATAGTGCTTCAAGCATGTCTGAATGAGTTCACTATTAGGATCATTTAATAACCACTTAGAATCATCTACTAACGCTGTATCAATATGTAATACTTCCTTGATGATATCTGCACTTCTCTTTAGTAAATCACTACCTTCGCATTCATTTGGATAACGATAGTCTAATGCGAAGTATACCTGACCATCTTCAATATTTGCTTTACCCATATTGAATGTTAGAGGTCCCATGTATGCACCATCATACGCAACCTTTAATCCAACACCATATGGATCTTTAAACAACTTCACAGCATTTAAACTGAATTCATCGTTATAACAACTGCCGATAAACTCAAACATCTTCACAGCCGCATTTACACCCATATAAGGACGAGATGCATGGAATGGTTTACCATCAACATGATAATGTGCTCCAACTTCATCCTCGTGACATTCACCAGTTAATTCATTGGCAAGTAAGAACTTCTCAAAGTATTCCTTCTCAAGTGGCTTATCAACGATAACATCAGCCTTACCGATAACTACATTAAACGCAGTACCGGACTTCATATACTTGATATAGGAATCAATCTTTCCCTGTGCAGCAAAATCTAAGATACCCTTTTCTGCATAGATACATGGAAAGTCCGCATCTGGTACGATACCCATGATTGGATTCTTACGTACTTTCTTATAATAAAGAATACCTGCAGAAGTATTTTCTTCATCTGTACCTAAAATCATTTGAATATTATGTTTTAACTTATAACCCTTGTCCTTTAAAATCTTCATTGCGTAATATGCTGCAATTGCAGGACCCTTGTCATCACAAGTACCTCTACCCATGATATAGCCATCTTTGATTTCTCCACCGAGTGGATCAAATGTCCAGCCATCACCGATAGGCACAACATCCAAGTGACCTAGTACACCAACAGATTCTTCTAAATCACCATACTGAATCACACCAGCATAACCATCTACATTCTCTACTTTAAAACCATCGCGTTTACCAATCTCTAACGCTTTGTCTAAGCACTTTGCAATGTTTGGTCCAAAAGGTGCTTCTTTTGTCGCAGCAGCATCATCACGTACAGATTCAATTTTTACAAGCTGTCGTAAATCTTCAATCATATTATCTTGATACGCACGTGCTTCATCAATAAATTTCATCATTGAAATCCTCCTACACTAATAGTATCATTCAATTCATTTTTAAAGGGAATCCACATGATAAATTATTTGTATTTTTTTGGAATTCATTACAAATGATACGGCTAATCTTGACAAGCACTTCCATACAGGATTACCATTTTCTATATTTTTAGGGGGTCTACAATATGAAACAACAGCGAATGAATCTTCTCTTACGTATATTATTTATTCTATTGATGATTGCGATATCTGGTGCTGCAGTTCTTCAAATCTGCGCACCAGAATATATGGGTAGTAATGCGGCATATGGTATCTCAACAGGATGGCAAAGAGAAATTGGTTTCTGGAATATAGCAGTACTTGTAATATTAATTACTGCCTATCGTCATTATAATTGGATCTATTTACAATCCATTCTTCTCGCTTTGATTCTTGGTGGTATTGGGATTGGTACAAATCACTTCATCCATTACTTACAAATGCACGAAACTGTTAATCTAGTAGGAGCTATCGAAAATTATCTACTTGTGATTGGTTGGATGATTGGATGGACTATTGAAAAAAACAACTATAATAAAACGCTATAAATTACTTGGAGTTAGGCTACCTTCAAAAATAAAAAACCTCTCAGTTTTTAACTTTTTGCTAAGAAAGAAACCAGAGAGGAAGCCATAAATGGCTATTGATTATATTATCATATTTACTGTGAATTTATACCAATATTAAGTTCATAGTCTATACAAAAAATCTATATTCATGAAAAAAGTTCACATATGAGTGAACTTTTTCAAATCATTCTTATTTTGAAGAAAGAGCCTTAACGTTGTAGAAAGCCTGTCTTCCACGGTATTCTGCAACTGAACCTAATTCTTCTTCGATTCTCATCAACTGGTTGTACTTAGCGATACGGTCTGTACGGCTCATAGAACCTGTCTTGATCTGGCCAGCGTTTGTAGCAACTACTAAGTCAGAGATTGTTGAATCTTCAGATTCACCTGAACGGTGAGATACAACTGCTGTGTACTTAGCTTCCTTAGCCATTTCAATAGAATCTAATGTTTCTGTTAATGTACCAATCTGGTTAACCTTGATTAATACAGCATTAGCTGCCTTTAATTCAATACCCTTCTTGATATATGTTGTGTTTGTAACGAAGAGGTCATCACCAACAAGCTGAACCTTTTCGCCTAAACGTTCTGTTAACTTAACCCAACCTTCCCAGTCGTTTTCAGCTAAGCCGTCTTCGATTGAGATTAATGGATACTTCTCTACCCATGAAGCTAACATATCAATCATCTGTTCAGATGTCTTGTCACCTTCACCAGAACGTGTTAATTCATAAACACCCTTTTCAGCGTTGTAGAATTCAGAAGCAGCTAAGTCCATAGCGAAGCAGATATCTTCACCTAACTTGTAGCCAGCCTTCTCAACAGCTTCAACCATTAAAGCTAATGGGCCTTCGTTACCTAATGTCTCTAATGGACCATTGTTTCCAGGTACGCATGATGGAGCATATCCACCTTCATCACCTACAGCTGTGTTGTACTTGTAGGACTTTAATACCTTCTTTAATACATGGAATACTTCAGAACCCATACGAACTGCTTCGTGTACGCTCTTAGCACCTACTGGCATAATCATGTATTCTTGGCAGTCTGCAGAAGAATCAGCATGCTTACCACCGTTTAATACGTTCATCATTGGAACTGGTAATACCTTAGCATTGGCACCACCAATATACTTGTATAATGGCAAGCCACAAGCATCAGCAGCAGCACGAGCAGCAGCTAATGAAACAGCTAATGTAGCGTTTGCACCAAGGTTGCTCTTGAATGGTGTTCCATCAAGATCAAGCATTGTCTTATCAATTAAGTTCTGGTCAAATACATTTAAACCGATAACCTTTGGAGCAATCTTTTCGTTAACGTTAGCAACAGCCTTTAATGTACCTGTTCCAAGGTAACGATTCTTGTCTCCATCACGAAGCTCTAAAGCTTCACGTTCACCTGTAGAAGCACCTGATGGAACGATAGCGCGTCCCCAAGCACCTGACTCAGTTGTAATTTCACATTCTACTGTTGGATTTCCACGGGAGTCTAAGACTTCACGTGCATGCACTTCAGCAATTGGATCAATAAAATTAGGCATCTAAATTTTCCTCCTATGATAACCTAAAACATATTCTCTCAGCTAAGCTGAGTAAGAACCTATTTTGTAGCGTCAATAATTTCCTTGAAGGATTCAACCTTTAAGGACGCACCACCGATTAACGCACCATCGATGTCTTCACAAGCCATATATTCCTTGATGTTTGTTGGCTTAACAGATCCGCCGTATTGGATACGAACTGCTTGAGCAGTTGCTTCATCATATAAGCCCTTCACTGTTTCACGAACTAACTTGCAGCAAGCTTCTGCTGTATTTACATCAGCACTCTTACCTGTTCCGATAGCCCAGATTGGTTCATAAGCAATAACCATCTTGGATACTTCTTCAGCTGTTAAACCAGCTAAAGAACCAGCTAACTGAGACTTAACAACTTCTTCAGTCTTACCAGCATCGTATTCAGCTTCTGTTTCACCTACACATAAGATAGGTGTGATGTTGTCAGCGAATAATCTCTTGCACTTAGCAGCACAAGCAGCATCTGTTTCGTTGTAATATGTACGTCTTTCGGAGTGACCGATAATGCAGTATGTAATACCGATTTCCTTTAACATTGGAACAGATACTTCGCCTGTATAAGCGCCAGAATCCTTTTCATGGCAGTTTTCAGCAGCGATTAATAAGTTCTTAGCAGCCTTAACGCAAACATCTAAGTCTACGTATGGAGCACCAATACCATAATCAGCAGCTTCTGTGCCTGTTAATACTTCTTCGATACCCTTCATGAACTCTGCAGCTTCTGAAGGTGTCTTGTTCATTTTCCAGTTACCGAAAATTACTGGTTTTCTTGTCATGTTTCTTTTCCTTACTTCTCAGGAATAATAGCAATTCCTGGGAGTTCCTTTCCTTCCATATATTCTAGAGATGCACCACCACCTGTAGAGATGTGGCTGAACTTCTCTGCGAAACCTAAGTTCTTAGCAGCAGAAGCAGAGTCACCACCACCGATGATTGTAGTAGCACCTTCAAGGTTAGCTAATGTTTCGCAGATAGCTATTGTACCCTTAGCAAATCTTTCATCTTCGAATACACCCATTGGTCCATTCCAGAATACTGTCTTAGCACCAACTAATTCATCTTGGAACTTCTTGATTGTTTCAGGACCAATATCTAGACCCATAAAGCCATCTGGAATTTCTCCAGCTGGTACTGTCTTGATTTCTGTTGGGTTAGAGAAGTCATTTGCTACAACTGTATCTACAGGTAAGAATAACTTACCTTCACCCTTGTTCATGAACTCATTAGCCAATTCCATCTTATCAGCTTCTAATAGAGATGTACCAATCTTGCCACCCTTAGCAGCTGAGAATGTATAAGCCATTCCTCCACCGATTAATACCTTATCTGCAATCTTCAATAAGTTTTCGATAACACCAATCTTATCAGAAACCTTCGCACCACCTAAGATAGCAACGAATGGTCTTTGTGGATCATTAACTGCCTTACCTAAAACATTAACTTCCTTTTCAACTAAGAAACCTAAAGCTGAAGGAATGTGTGTTGGAATACCAACTGTTGATGCATGAGCTCTGTGTACAGAACCAAATGCGTCTTCTACAAATAAATCGCCTAATGAAGCCCAGTATTTACCTAACTCTTCATCATTCTTTGTTTCGCCCTTCTCATAACGAGTGTTCTGCATCAATACGATAGAACCCTCTTTCTGAGCAGCAACTGCTTCTTCAAGTTCAGCACCACGAGTAGCGTTTACAAACTTAACAGGTGCACTCTGTAGGGAAGCTAAGCAATCCGCAACGATAGACATGTCGTTTTTAGCATAGTCCTCTTCAGTCTTAATCTTACCTAAGTGGCTCAAAAGTAAAACTTTTGCTCCATGCTCTGTAAGATAATTAATTGTTGGCAATGCTGCACGAACACGATTATCATCTGTGATTACATTTCCCTTGTGTGGAACGTTGAAGTCAACACGAACAATGACGTGTTTTCCTTTAACATCTAAGTCTTTTACAGTAACTTTAGACATTTGAATTATCCTCCTATGTACTTCAGAAATTATAACACTTGCGAGCCAAACTTGAAAATGAAGAAACACAAATAATGAGTGTTTTCAGACATTTTTTGAAGATTTTCTAAAAGAAAGCGTTTCCAAAATTCTTATAGAATTTATTTTGTGTAAAAAATAACAAATCGTCTAATCAATCTTTTTGACTAGACCTCTTTTTTCTTCTGAAATATCCTACCAATTACCATCCCAGCGCTCATTAAAACGACATAAATTCCTGGATAAATCATACAATCCCACTGTCCAGCCATGTGGAAATAAATAACAGGAATAAATAGGAATGCCACAAGCCAAAGAGTCAGCCAATCAAAGCCACACGCCTTCCCATAAATCCATCCACCAAGGAGCGAAAGAACAGGATTTACAATCAAGAGCAGAAACATCGCTGACCCTGTATTTATTAACAGAAATGGAAACACAATATACCAAATCGCTATTAAAGCAATCGCAATGCATCTACCCTTTGTCATAGATATTACCCCCTGTCTATTATGTTCTTCGAATATACTCCTTCAGATCCTCAAAACTTCCATGCAATTCATGTTCCATGTCAATCCCATCCGGATTGATCAAACAGTCTGTAATATAAAAGATATCCATACCTAATTGCTTTACAACGCCATCTTCGCCAACATCATTACCAACCATCAAGCATTCACTAGCCTCTAAGCCTAAAGTATCTAGTATCTCTTGGTAATATAAAAGATTAGGTTTGCATGCATGACTATTTTCATAAGTAGTAACCAACTCAAAATCACTTGGCACTAGCCCTGCCCAACGAATTCTTTCCTCTGTCGCAATTCTAGGAAACAAAGGATTCGTTGCAAGCACAACTCTATATCCCTGCTGTTTAGCAAATTGAATTATTTCTTTCGCAAGCGGTTGAAAACCACAAGCACTCTGTGCCTTAGGGAAATCTTCACGATAGAAATCATCAAATTTCACATGGTCATTCTTTGTTCGTTCGTCACCATACACTTCAGAAAAACACTTCCAAAATACATCTTCATTTGTAAGTACCCCGTCATTCTTTATGACTGCACTAGTACCCTTCCAAATCGTCTGAATTAGCTCATCTGGCTTATACCCAAACTGAGACATTCTCTTAGCCATTAGTCCAAAATACGTCTTAACAAATATATCCTGATCCATCGGTAGTAATGTACCATCTAGATCAAATAAAATTGCTTTCTTCATATAGATATCTCCACTTCTTCTTACACAATGTTAAAAACCATCATATAAATATTAAAAAAACTTATCACTTTCAATGATACAATGTTCTTAAATCATATTCTATATTTGTTAATAGGAGAGTTACTTTATGAAGATAATTGTTTCATATTTTATAGAAGCCGCAAAGAAATTCAAACTATCATTCTGTAAATCTTTTCTAATGACAGTCCTAGTATCCCTAGCAAATCTAGCAACCATCATTTACTTTAGACTCATTTTAAATCATATCTCTACAAGTTCATTTGAGATAATGAAATACTTAATGATTTTATGTCTATTGTTAGTATGTACTTCATTCATCAATGTATTGTGGTCAATCTCTTTAGATAAATTTGGCGGAGAGTATATTGCCTATTTAGTTCATCAATGTCAAACATCAATCCATAACACGCAATATAAAAATATCGATTCATCAAAAATCAGTCATACTTTGTACAATGATATTCTGAATATATTCCGTGTTGTAGGGAACTTTATCCCATCATTACTTTGTTCTGCAATGCTAATTATTTTACTTCTAATTTTTTCTGCTACGATTGACCTTTTTATTTCTCTGTTTCTACTCTTGTCAATTATCGTAGGGATTATGATTTCGTATGTCTCTAGAAAAATTATTGTTGAATCATCAACATCCACAAATCAAAAATTAAAAGAATACTATAATACCTTGCATGAATATACCGATAAAGTTGAATACATTAAAACAAATAATCTATTATCCTACTTTGTAAACATCACACAAACCAAAATAATTAATTTCATATCTTCTTCCATCAAAGAAGACAAGAAGATTTATTTCTTCAGTACATTCACGCAAAACTATAATTCGTTGATGCAATTTATCTTATCAATATTATTATCACTACCTGTTTATCAAAACTCATTACCAAATCTAGCATTCTATATTATTCTATTTAACTTCCTAATGTCACAAGGACAGAGAATGGAACTGCTATTCCAACAGATTAATAGAAATAGGATATGCTTTTCCAATATTTCTGACATTCGAAATTTACCTGCACTACATGGTGATAAACCTATCTTTGATATTTCATCAATTGAATTAAAAGACATCGTTTTCTCATATCCAGATAAATCAAAAAATATTCTCGATCACTTTTCTCTTAAATTACTGAAAGGTGATTTCGCACTGGTCAAAGGAACAAATGGTATTGGTAAAACAACACTGTTTCGAATTCTATTGAATCAATATTCTCCTACATCAGGAGAAGTACTCATCAACAATGAAAAACTCGATTCATACAGCATATCTTCTTATTATGAGAACATCGCTTATATCAGCCAACATGAGCCTGTATTGAATACATCAATCGAAAAATACTTAGAGGAAATTTCTCATTCTACTCTCAATTCCGACACAGTAGATCAAATACTTTCTAGATTACAAATGTCTAATCTACACCACATCAATGAAAGTGAACTTTCAGGCGGTGAGAAGAAGAAAGTATTGTTATCA
>CALISH010000108.1 GCA_938041275.1 uncultured Solobacterium sp. | reverse complement strand
AGGGTGCCTTCATTGCGGAAGGTAAATCTGTACCTGCACTTGATCTTGAAAAGAAATGGAATGTGACGATGTTAGTAAAGGAAGGCGATACTGTTAAAGAAGGACAGATCTTCGCTACAACTCCAGAGACATCATTGATTGAACACCGTTCTTTGATTCCAATTGGCTTAAACGGTACAGTTATAAAGGCATCACTAAGTGGAGAGTATACTGTTAATGATGTATTACTCGTTGTAAAGAGTGAATTTGATGAGGCAGAGGTTGAAGTAAAACTGATGCAGCAGTGGGCGATTCGTAACCCACGCCCAATTATCAAGCGTGAGCCAATCTCAATTCCTTTGATTACAGGTCAGCGTGTTATTGATACAATGTTCCCAATTGCTAAGGGCGGTTCTTCTGCAATTCCTGGAGGATTTGGTGCAGGTAAGACAATGCTTCAGCACCAGATTGCCAAGTGGTGTGATGCAGATATCATCATCTATGTAGGTTGTGGTGAACGTGGTAACGAAATGACACAGGTTCTAGAAGAATTCGCAGAATTAATTGACCCTAAGTCTGGCAAGCCATTGTTAGATCGTACGGTATTGATTGCGAATACTTCAAACATGCCAGTAGCTGCGCGTGAAGCATCTATCTATACAGGTGTTACCATGGCTGAATACTATCGTGATATGGGATATCATGTAGCGCTTATGGCCGACTCTACATCTCGTTGGGCTGAAGCCTTACGTGAAATTTCTGGTCGTTTGGAAGAAATGCCTGCAGAAGAAGGCTTCCCAGCATACTTACCATCACGTATTGCACAGTTCTATGAACGTGCAGGTATGGTAGATGCGTTATCTGGTAAAAAGGGTTCTGTTACTTTAATCGGTGCAGTATCACCACAGGGTGGTGACTTCTCAGAGCCAGTTACACAGAATACAAAACGTTTCGTACGTAGTTTCTGGGCCTTAGATAAATCACTTGCATATATGCGTCACTATCCAGCTGTAAACTGGACAGACAGTTACTCTGAATATATCGATGATTTAACACGTTGGTATGATAAGAATGTAGCACATGACTTTATTGACTTACGTCAAGAGATGCAGTCTATTTTGCATGAAGAAGCACAGTTAATGGAAATTGTTAAGTTGATTGGTTCGGACGTATTACCTGAAGATCAAAAGTTAACACTAGAGATTGGACGTGTCGTACGTGTTGGCTACCTCCAACAAAACTCTTTCCATCCTGAAGATACTTACGTTTCTCTTGAGAAACAATACAAGATGTTAAAGGTAATTCATTACTTAAGACAAGCATGTACACCATATGTTCAAAAGCATATTCCTGTATCTCTCATGACACAGACAGGTGTATTTGATGAAGTTATCAAGATGAAATATGATGTACCAAATAACAATCTAGCATTACTAGATGCATACAATGAAAAGATTGATGCTGCATTAGCATCAATTCAATAAGAGAGGAGGATTTCAATGAGTTTACAATTATTAGGTTTAGATGAAATCCAAGGCTCTCTTGTTGCATTGGATCATGTAAAAAATGTTTCAAACGAAGAAATGGTTTCAATTCTTCTAAACAATGGCTCGAGACGTAAAGGCAGAGTTGTTGAAATTGAAGGGGAACGTGCCATTATTCAGGTATTTGAAGGAACAGATGGATTGGGTAAAACAAATACAAAGACAAAGCTATTAGGACATCCAATGGTATTAGGGGTATCCAAAGAAATTCTTGGTCGTACATTTAATGGTGTAGGTGATCCAATTGATAATCTTGGACCTGTATACATCAACAAATATGAGGATGTAAATGGTAAGCCTTTAAACCCAGTTTCTCGTGAATATCCACGTAACTACATCAATACAGGTATCTCTGCAATTGATGGATTAAATACTTTAATTCGTGGACAGAAATTACCTATTTTCTCTGGCTCAGGTTTACCGCATGATAAGCTTGCTAGCCAGATTGTTAGACAAGCATCACTAACAGGACAGGATGCGGAAAACTTCTGTATCGTGTTTGGTGCGATGGGTGTTAAGAATGACGTAGCGGATACATTCAGACGTTCTTTTGAAGAAACGGGTGTAATGGATAAGGTATGTATGTTTATTAACTTATCTGATGACCCAATCCTTGAAAGAATTATGACTCCACGTTGTGCATTAACAGCTGCTGAATATCTTGCATATGAATGTGATATGAACGTTCTTGTTATTTTGACAGATATGACAGCGTATTGTGAAGCCGTACGTGAGTTCTCATCCTCTAAGGGTGAAATTCCTTCACGTAAAGGTTTCCCTGGATACATGTATTCTGACTTAGCTTCTTTATATGAAAGAGCAGGTATCGTTAAAGGTGGAAAGGGTTCTGTTACACAGATTCCTATCTTAACAATGCCTAACGATGATATCACTCACCCAGTGCCTGACTTAACTGGATATATTACAGAAGGTCAGATTGTATTGGACCGTGACTTATTTCTCAATAACATCAATCCACCAATCGGAATTCTTTCATCACTATCTCGTTTGATGAAGGATGGTATCGGTGAGGGTTATACAAGAGCAGATCATCAGGATGTTGCGAACCAGTTATTTGCATGTTATGCAAAAGTACAGGACGCAAGATCTCTAGCGAGTGTTATCGGTGAAGATGAACTATCTCCATTAGATAAACAATATATTGCGTTTGGTAAGAGATTTGAATCTATATTTTTAGGACAGGGATATCGTGTCAATCGTTCCATGAAGGAAACACTTGGACTTGGTTGGGCATTATTATCCTTACTTCCTAAGGAAGCGTTAGATCGTCTTGATCCTAAGATCATTGAAGCTAACTACGACTCTGAACATGCTGAGCATACGATTCAGTTAATTATTAAAGGAGAAGAGTAGTTATGGCAGCGCAGGCAGTTGCGACAAAGGGTAATCTTATCAAAGCCCGCAAATCCCTGGCTCTTGCTCAAAACGGCTTTGAACTAATGGATCGTAAGCGTAATATTTTGATTCGTGAAATGATGTCTCAGGTAGAGAAGGTAAAAGTTCTACGTGAACAGATTACCAGTGCGTATCAAACAGGATACTATTTACTACAACAGGCAAATATGTCTAGTGGTATGATTACTGCTATCACAGAACAGATAAAAGTAGATGATTCAATTAAACTCACATATCGTAGTGTTATGGGGGTTGAAGTTCCTAATATTATCTATCACCAACCTGATAGTGTAGAAGTACCATACGGTCTAGAGGGTACATCGTCACGTATCGATGAAGCGTACATCCAATTTCAGAAAGTAAAACAGATTACATTAATACTGGCAGAAGTAGATAACTCTATCTATCGTCTCGCAAATGCAATCTCCAAAACACAGAAACGTGCAAATGCTTTAAAGAATGTTGTGATACCTCGTTATCAATCATCGATTAAAGAAATGACTGAATCTTTGGAAGAAAAAGAACGTGAAGAATTCTCACGTATGAAAGTCATCAAAGCACAGAAAGAGAATTAGGGAAGGTCATATGACCTTCCTTTTCGTATAAAAAATCAACTCTATGTTTCCATAGAGTTGAATGTGTATGGTTATCTAGGACCGCCAAATCCACCTGGGCCTTCGCCACCTTCTATCATGGAGTTGCTAATTGATGTGACTTGTGTTCCATTTACGATAACTGTTCCACCGTTTAATGAAGCAGTTAAGTCGAAGTCGAATGCAAACTGTGCTGTGATATTGATATAACCACCGTTGATTGTTAATGTTCCATTCGCATCAAGGGCATCTGTATCACCCTCAGCCATTGTGATATCTAGGTTACCACCATTGATTTCTAACTGTACATCATAGTTTGTAGCTTTTTCGGATGCGTTGATACCATCATCTGTAGCGTAGATTTTGATTGTACCATCATTAATTTGTACGTATGTTCCTTCAATTCCTTCAACAGCATTAATATCAAATGTACCTCCATCAATCTCTGTGATACTTGTTCCTTGGATACCATCATCTTCAGAGTTGATTGTAAAGTTACCACCAGCGATATATACATATCCTGTTGTTAGATCATCTTCATTTTCAGAATGGAAACCATCCTTTGTTGCGTTGATATTGAATGTACCGTCTGCTACACGGATACTGTTAAGAGCTTCGAATCCATGCTTTGTTGTATTGACATTATATGTACCGCCAGTCACCTTTAAATCGCTATTAGAAGCGATGCCATTTGCGGATGAATCGATATTTAGGGTACCTAAACCATTAAGTGTAATATTTGTTTTTGCAAAGATAACTGCATCAATGTCGTTGCCATCATCTTCAGTAAACTCATCAGTAACCTTTAGGTTATTTGTGGAGTTCTGTGTTGTTGTCACATATACATTTTTCGCATTGACTGCATATACAGTTGGCTTATTTGTATTTGTGATAGATACGTTATCAAATACAAGATGTACTTCTGCATCTGCAGAAGCGTTAACAATTACCGTGGAATTCTTTGCTGTACCGGTTATAACATAAGTACCGGCCGCATCGATAGTAACATCCTTACCATCTTCCAAAGTAATCTTCTTTGCGGTTGTTGTATCGACAGTCTGCGTAAGATCTGTTTGTGTAAACATGTTTGTTGTATCTAAAGGAGAATTCTTTGAATAGTTAAGGGTAGTAGTCTTTCCTGCAGTCGTTGTTGTAGAAGTATTCGCAGTTGTAGTAGGAGTTGTTGTCCCGTTATCTGCTTGCTTGTTGCAACCGGCTACTGCTAAGCTAAGTGCTACGATTGGTACAATTGCTAATTTTTGATATAGTTTTGTGCCGTTCATTTTTGTTAACCTCCTTTGGTTGTTCTTAATATATCGGTGGAATGTGAACATCATATGAACAAGTCGTGATGATTTTCTAAATATAAAATCTTTGTTAAGATTGGAAACTTATCTGTTTCATTGTGATAGAGTGGTCAAAATAGTATAATTGTTACATATTGAAGAGTACTTTTTTAATAGAAGGAGTGAGTGATGAAAATTGGATTTTTAACGAATGAATATCCATTTGATAAATTAAGTCAGATTTCATCCTACTATCAATGGTTACAAGCAAAAAATATAGATGTTATTGTGATTGTTTGTGATAGAGATAACTTCAAATATGATAAGAAATCTAAAGTTCTGTTCTTACCATTTAAGAATCTTAATGATGTGATGGAATTAGGAGAGTTTCATTTTGATCTTCTTCAAGCAACGTTCGATGATCCACTCATCAATCTCTGTGAGGCACAGTTGAAACTTCCAGTATTTGGAAAAGAAATTCTTCAATGTGACTTTAATGATGTATTTAAAAAATATCAGGATGCTTTGGAATCGTATTACATTCGTAGCGTAGACTTGCAGAAGAAATATGTAAAACTAGTGATAGAATTAAATCCAACTTTCTCAAAAGAAATTAAAGTGACGCTAGATGATTATGTTCAGTATGGTTTAAGAAAGGGTATTACAATTTCTAAGGCACAGTTATGTAGTTTTGAAAAACATATTGATTCTGAGCAGTTATATCAAAGATGCTTACGCAAGCTATCGTTAAAAGATAGAACGATTTATGAGATGCGTAAATGGCTAAAAGAAAAAGAACTTGCGGATTATCAAGAAGTGAATTCTCTAATTGATAAGCTAATACATAAAGGGTATTTGGATGATGAAAGACTATGCAAGGAACAAATACAAGTATTATCAAATAGCTTATATGGTCCAAAGCAAATTATCTCCAAGTTAAAACAACGTGGTGTAAAGGAGGATTGTATCCTTGCATGCATGGAACAATCTAAACTCAAGGAATATGAATTTGCACTAGCATATGCCACAAAGGCTTTAAGACAAAGGCAGAAGTCATCAGTTACAAAGACGAAGAATACGATTCGTAATAAACTGATGACAAGAGGATATTCAAATAATACAATCGAAAAAGTTGTATCGGAATTAGATTATTCCTCAAATAAAGAAAATGAAGATGTACTATTAGAGAAGTTAGTTAAGAAAGCTATGAAACGATATGAGAGAAAATATCGTGGATATGATTTAAAGACACGTATCTATCGCTATTGTTTAACACAAGGATTTCATAGCGAAGATATTAATGCAGTGATGGATAGAATGGAGTGGTGTCATGACGAAGATTAATGAATTTGAAGTAGGGAAGAGATATGTTTTGCCACTATTAATAAAAGATGTAAAGAATGGTACAACAAATAAAGGGGCTCAATATCTATCTCTTGTTGTACAGGATAGTTCAGGTACCATTGATGGCAAGTTTTGGGATGTCAAACAAGAAGACAAAAATATTGTCCAAGTTGGTTTAGTACAAGAAGTAAGTTTTGAAGTATTAGACTATAATCATAACTTACAGATACGTATCAATCGTATTCAGCCATTAGATCAATCTACAGTGAATATGAGTGACTTTGTTATCTCGAGTACACAAAGTGAAGAGGAACGCAGTCGTAAACTTCATGAGATTTTAGATTCCATCAAAAATGAGGTATATCGTAAGTTAGTAAAGGGAATGTTAATTCATGCGGGAAGAAAGTTCATTGAGTATCCAGCAGCTTCACAAATTCACCATAACTACTTAGGTGGTCTAAGTGAACATTCCATTAGTATGGTTGAAGTATGCCAGATGCTATGTAAGCACTATCCACAATTAGATTATGACTTATTAGTTTCAGGTGCGTTAATACATGATATTGGTAAGACAGCAGAGATGAGCGGTGCGATTGCGACAGAATATACTTTAGAAGGAAAACTAGAAGGCCATATTTCCATTGCGAACGGTTGGTTAACAGAAGTAGCTGCTAAGGAACATCTAGAAGACTGTGAAGAGACAATCATGTTACATCATATGATTCTTTCACATCATGGAAAGATGGAATTTGGCTCTCCAGTATTACCAAAACTTCAAGAAGCTGAAGTTTTATATTTGGTAGATAACTTAGATGCGCGTTTGAATATGTTAAGTCAGGCTTTCTCATCAATCAAGCCAGGCACATGGACACCAAAATTATTTGCGTTAGAGAATCGTCAATTCTATAAACCGAAAGGAAAGGAATAAACATGGATTTACGTTTAGTAGCAGTTCAAATTGTTCGTAAAGTATTAACTGCAGTAGGTCGTGGTGGTTCCTTACCAGGACGATTAGCACTAAAAATGGATTCTCGCTTTATTGAGAAATTCCATATGCCTAAGCATGTGATTCTTGTAACAGGGACAAATGGTAAGACGACTACATCAAATCTTATCGCAAAATCACTCATGCAAGCAGGTTTGAAGGTAATTAATAATAGTCGTGGTGATAACTTGAATGTGGGTATCGCTACATTATTAGCAGCTAGCTCTGATGCAGACTTCAATGTACAAGCCGACGTGGCTGTTATTGAAGTCGATGAATTAACATTATATCGTCAATTTAAATCGTTAAGACCAACGGCACTTGTAGTTAATAATTTCTTTCGTGATCAATTAGATCGTGCAGGAGAGATGGAAACAATTATCCGTAAGATTGAAGAAGTAACAGAAGACTTTGAGGGAGATCTCATTATGAATGGAGACGATCCTAATGTAGTTCGTATCGCTGAAAATGCAAAGAAAGCGAAAGTACATTACTTCTCAGTTGGTGAAAATGAGGTATCACAAAAGACCACTAATGAAGCTAGTGAAGGGAAGTTCTGTCCACATTGTGGTGCACGGCTAGTCTATGAGTATTACCAATATTCACATATTGGAAGATTTGCTTGCCCATCCTGCCAATTTGGAAAGATTACGCCATATACATATGTCTCAGAAATTGATTATCAAAATCAGACGTTCACAGTAGATGGTGTAAAGTATCATTCCTTTATGAATACAATCTATGCAATCTATAACTGTGCAGTTGTACTAACAGTGATGCGTTTATTGGGTTTAGATTTACAAGCGGCTAATACAGTATTTAAAACGTTCTCTATGAAGGAAGGACGTAATGAAGTATTTGTGCTCAGTAAACCATCTGTATTAAATCTAATAAAGAATCCAACTGGTGCAAACGAAGTAATGAAGTATATCGTTAGCCAAGAAGGTGATAAGAATATCGCTATCTTCTTAAACGATAATGACCAAGATGGTAGAGATATCAGTTGGATTTGGGATGCACATTTTGAACGTCTTAATAAAGAGAATATTCATACGATTGTATGTTCAGGAACACGTGCATATGATATGGCTTTGCGATTGAAGTATGAAGGTTTAGAAGGCCATATTCAGGTCATTGAAAACTTTGAAGAAGCGATCAAGTATATCGATAAAGCAGATAGGGATAGTTATATTCTTTCTACATATACTGCTTTACATGTTGTGCGTAGCATCTTAAAGAAGGAGGCAAGATAATCGTGGAATTAAAGATTTTATGGATGTATCATGACCTCATGGACCTTTATGGAGATAAGGGTAATATTGAAACTCTACGCTATCGCGCAAGTAAGCGTGGCATAAATGTCGTTGTTGATACTTGTACATTACAAGAAGAAAGAAATATTGAAGATTATGATATTTTCTTCTTGGGTGGTGGAGCAGATAAAGAACAGACACTTATTTATAAAGATTTACTAGCACGTAAAGAATCCATCTTAAAGGCAAAAGAAAGTGGTACTGCATTCTTATTAATTTGTGGTGGATATCAATTGTTTGGTCAATACTACTTAGATCAGGATGGCAAAAAGATTGATGGCTTGAGTATTTATGATTACTATACAGAAAGCAGTGATCGTGATCATCGTTGTATTGGTAATATTATTGTCGAAGCAAAGATTGGCGATAAGCAGGTTACTGTTGTAGGATTCGAAAATCATGGTGGTCAAACAAAAGCTGTATCCAATCCATTTGGTAAGGTGATAGTTGGACATGGAAATACATACAAAGGTGGATATGAAGGCTATATGGATGCAAAGACAATCGCAACCTACATGCATGGACCACTATTGCCAAAAAACCCAGCAATCGCTGATGAAGTCATTCTACGTGGTTTAAATCGTAGATATGTTGTAGAGCATCTAGAAGCATTACAAGATACACTGGAAAATGCGGCACATGATGCAATGTTAAAACGATTGAATGTAAAGTAATAATGGTGTGATTATGGATGAGTGTGTATTAGATTATTTAGATTCATATAAAAGACTAGATCAATTATGTAGAGATATGTTTAGAAGTAAAGATGGTGTTACAGAATACATCAATCAAATGGATAGGGTAATTTCTCGCATTAATTCGAAACAAGATTGGAGAGATTTCTATTCAAGATTAAAATATCAGCGCCGATTACGAAATAATCTTGTACATAGTACAGAATGTTCAGAGTGTACTGAGGAAGATATTGATGAAATTGAATATTTCTTTGAATTAATACTAAAACAAGAAGACCCTCTAGCATATATTCGTAGACAACAAGCATTAACTAAAAAAGCATCGATCGAAACAAATCGTTATGGTTCGTATCATCCGATAGAACAAACCGAAAAAAGTCTTTTTGAAAGAAGATATCGTACAAATGAAAAGAGTATTTTCGGAAATTTCATTTATATAATTATTTTCGTTGTAATTATGGTATTAATTTTTACACATATTTTATAAATCCTTTAGATATATTGAAAAGGGGCATTAGGCCCCTTTGATCGTTTTTAGTACTTCCTCTAAGTCTTGTGGTTTGGATTTGTTGAATATGAATTGACATGCATCATCTACGCTGTAGCGTGGAATAATATGGAAGTGTAGGTGGTGTACTGTTTGTCCTGCAACCTCACCACAGTTATTTAGGATATTACATCCTGCAGCTTTTGTGGCATGTACAATTTTCTTAGATAGATTAGAGATAACTTCAGCACATTGTTTTACAGTTTCTGTATCTGCCTCTAAAATGTTTGCTACGTGTTTCTTCGGCATAACAATTGTATGACCGTAGGTTACTTGTGAGATATCAAGTATTGCTAAAACATTGTCATCTTCATAGACGACCTTTGATGGAATCTTATGATCGATAATATCGCAAAATATACACATTCTAATTTCCTCTCATTTCTGTATATCTATATTGTAAAAAAAGTCGCATGATTTTGCGACTTTTATTTCATATCTTGTACTAGAATATCTGGATATTTGTCCTTAACGGAATCGTAGATAGTCTTGTCATAGATGTGGAAGTTATGCTTCTTGAAGAAGTATGTTGATGCGTCTGCAGAAACCTGCTTAATCTTCTGTAGAATTGTATCTACATCATCCTTCATCTTTGAAGCATCATTCTCGTCAACCTTGATGAGATAGAACTTCGCACCATCACTAGCAGGTGATTCTGTCCAAGGGTCACTTGGTTTATTTGAGGTGATGATAGTACGTACTAATGCATCTAAGTCAGATGACTCAGTTGTGTAAATCTGTGATACAGGAGTACCTGTTCCATTGTGTGCTGTAGACACTGCAGCAAAATCAGTGTTACCACCTTTGAGGTCAGCCAACGCTGCATCTGCATCCGCTTGTGCAGTGAAAGTTAAAACTGTAGCCTTTACTGGCTTATATGTATCTACTAGAGAATCAAAGTTCTCATCGATATACTTCTTTGTTAGTTCCTTAGCTTGAAGAGAAGGGATAAGGTATTCCTTCAGGTATGATTCTTCATCTAGGTTGTTGTTCTTCATATAGGAAGCAAATGTATCACCATACATAGCCTTATAGTTTGCAAGGCTTTCTTCTGCTTCTTTTTTCATCTTATCTGTAACTTCAATTTCTGCTACAGCGATTGCTTTACTTGCTTCATTGACAGCAGTAGTTGCACCGGCATTTTGCTTCATTAATGTGAATACATCACCTTTTGTAATATTCTTCTTACCAATGGAGAAGATTACTTCGTTGCTATCTTTTAATTTTGCAACTGCATCACTACATCCAGTTAATCCAGATAAGAGGATAGCAGTACAAACAACGGCAGTAAGTTTCTTAAACTTTGTCATTATTTTGTTTCCTCACTTTCTGTCTTAATACCCATAGCTTTCTTAATTGAGTTTTCAAGTTCATCGTTACCCTTGAAATCAATACCTAATTCTTCAGCCTTTGACCATAAGGCCTGGTTTGAAAGAGTTGTATCGTAGTTTTGAACTAATGTTAAGTAAGGATTATCTCCAGCAACTTCTTCAAGCTTAGCTTGTGTTGTAGCATTTGCAATAATCTTGAAGTAACCGAAGTTAGAAGAACGTACCCATTTACTTACTTCTCCTTCGTTGAGGGCGAGGGATGCTTCTAAGAATGCAGCATCCAATGTGGATGTGTTCTTATCAATAACACCTAATACACCACCATTAACAGATGTTGAAGTATCTTCGCTGTGCTTGGAAGCCACTGTGGCGAAATCATCGCCAGCTGCTAATTCATCATCAACAGCCTTCATTCTAGCTGCTTCATCTTCTGTAGGTTCAGCAGTAGGGTTGTTTCTATCTGTAAACTTGACCAAGATGTAAGATACTTGACGAATCTTTAATTCATCGAAATGTTGTTTTGCGTATTCAGCTGTTAACTGATTCACTTTCTGCTGTTGAATTAAGTATTCTTCTAAATCTGTATAGCCAGTTGATGACATATCGCTGAGTAACTTTGCCTCATAGTTATTACCATATGAGTTCTTGTAGTTAGCGATAATGGATTCAGCTTGCTTTGCAGCTGCATCTTTGATTTCGTTTGTTGTAGAAATACTAGCATCTGCTATTGCACGTTTGAACAATGTCAATTGAGCACTTGAACCATTTGTTCTAAATAGTGTTTCATAGAATTCAGAAGCAGTTGTATCGTTGTCATCAATAGAATAAACGACATCTTCTCCGTTTGTTTGTTTACCTTTTAATTTTCCTTTGTTTGTATCGTAAATGTAATACACACTGATAGCGAGGAAGACTGCTACCACTAACATTACAAACCAGTTCTTTTTCAAGAATTTGCCCATAATACCTCCTAAAGTTTTATACGTAAAAACGCTTTTTAATTATAGTGTAAATATGCTTTAATTGCAATTTTCGTAAACTGAAGTTTGTGTGAAGAATCACAAAACAAGAAATTTTCACAAGTGAGATAGTATAATCCCTAGAATTTGAAAGATGATGTTACAATAAGTAGCGGAATGAAGGTGATTGTGTGAAAACTTTAGAGATTAGAGATCTCCACGTATCAGTGGAAGATAAAGAAATTTTAAAGGGTGTTAACCTCACAATTGGTGAAAATGAGGTACACGCCTTAATGGGACCAAATGGTAATGGCAAGTCTACATTACTTGCGGCTATTATGGGTAATCCTGTATATACCGTAACAAAAGGTTCGATTACATATGATGGAAAAGATGTATTAGCGATGCCTGTAAATGAGAGAAGTGTTGCTGGTTTATTCTTGGCAATGCAATATCCTCAAGAGATTCCAGGTGTTACAAACAGTGATTTTTTACGTGCTGCGATGAACGTACGTCGTGAGTCTCCGGTTCCATTATTTACATTTATTAAATCTATGGAAAAAACAATCCAGGATTTACAGATGAAAGAAGATCTTGCCCACCGCTTCTTAAATGAAGGTTTCTCTGGTGGTGAAAAGAAGAGAAATGAAATTGTACAGATGGAAATGTTACGTCCATCTCTAGCAATGTTAGATGAAATTGACTCAGGACTAGACGTTGATGCGATGCATATTGTGGCAAATGCTATTAACAATCTACGTGCTGAAACAGGTATGTCATTAATGATTGTCTCTCACTATGATCGTTTCTTCGAATTAATTGAACCTCAATATACACACGTACTTGTAGATGGAAAAGTTGTACTTGAAGGTGATGGTCAATTAGCTCGTAAGATTGATATGGAAGGCTATGACTGGATTTACGCTGAATATGGCATTGAAGCACCTCGTGAAAAGAAGGCTGCTCATCGTTCAGTTAATACAATTGGTAGTTGTGCCGTTCGTACTGCCGCAGAAGCAGAGGCTAAAAAGTAATGGAAATGATTCATGTTGATACAGATATTCAATTACGTGATAGTTTCAGTCAATTTGAAATTGATACTGAACGCGATATTGAATTAACTTTCAGTGCAGATGCGGGCGAATATGAAGTATTTGTACGTATCAAAAACTGCGGTAAATTACGTATTCGTACATTTGCTTACGCTGATGCACAAGTTAAATATCTGTTCTGGAATGACAACGAGCATATGTTTGAGATTGACGAGACACATGAAGTCTTACGCAATGCGAATGTTGAGGTTGCTCATTGTGAAGTGAATCCATATCCAGTGAAACGTAATACATATATGGCTTTAAGAGAACCGGGTGCATATGGTCATCTTGTATCCTCATCACTGGTTGCGTCAGATAAAAACTATACGCAGAATGTTGTGAATTTTGCACAACGTACATTAGCGAATATTGATAACTTCGCGGTTGTACTAAAGGGTGGTAAGTTATTTATCGATGCGATTGGTAAGATTGTTAAGGGTGCTTCTCGTTCGGAAAGTCATCAGAAGTCACGTGTCATGTGCTTTGATGATGGACAAAGCTCAACAGTTATTCCTGAATTATTAATTGATGAAAATGATGTTCAGGCTAGCCATGCTTTAACAATTGGTAGAATTGATCGCGAACAGCTGTACTATTTACAATCACGTGGTCTAACCCAACGTCAATGTACGTCTTTGATTAGTTCTGGTTATATGTATCCAATTACTCAATTTTTGAGTGATGAAGCACTCCAACAAGAACTCCGCGCAGAAATGGAGGCGAAGTTAGCAAACTTATGATCGATGTAGAAAAGATTCGTCAAGATTTTCCGATGATTGTAAATCATCCTGAGTTAATTTATTTTGATAATGGTGCGACAACATATAAACCAAAGGCTGTAATTGATGCTATTTGTAATTTCTATTGTAACTTTACTTCAAATGTTGAACGTGGTGATTATGAAACAGCTATTCAAGCTGATCGTGCATATGACAATACTCGTAAGATTATTGCCAGACTGATTAACTGCGAACCTCGTGAAGTAGCGTTTACCGCAAATATTACTGCGACATTGAATCAGATTGCGTATGGATTAGGTAAGGGATGGCTAAAGAAGGGTGATGTTGTTTTAACAACGCTCAATGAACATGCTAGCAATCTTTTACCTTGGTTTCGTTTAGAAAAAGAATTGGGTATTGAAATCCAATATATTCCAGTTGATAACCATGGTGTGGTTATCATGGATGAGTATAAGAAGTTATTAAATTCTCAGGTAAAGGTTGTTACACTTGCACACGTTACTAACGTAATGGGTGCGTTACAACCGATTCAACAGATGACAACATTAGCACATGAAGTTGGTGCGTTGATGGTTGTGGATGGAGCTCAGAGTGTTCCTCATCATCCAATCGATGTTAAGGCACTGGATATTGATTTCTTAGGTTTTTCATCACATAAGATGTGTGGACCGGATGGAGTAGGTGTTCTTTACGGTAAGTTTGATTTACTGGATCGTATGGAGCCGTTATTGCTTGGTGGTGGCATGAATGCACGCTTTACTTCAGATGCTGATGTGATTCTGAAGAATGCGCCTATTAAGTTTGAAGCAGGTACACCAAATATTGAAGGTGTTATTGGATTAGGTGCAGCTGCAGAGTATCTTATGTCTATTGGCATGGAAAATATCAGTGCATATGAGAAGGAACTCCGTGCATACTTTGCGGAAAAGTTAAAAGAATTAGATAACATTGAATTTTATAACCCGAATAATACTTCTGGACCGATTACATTTAACGCAAAGGGAGTATTTGCACAGGATGCAGCTGGCTATCTTGGTGCTAGTCACATTGCGGTACGCTCTGGTAATCATTGTGCCAAGGTTTTACATGAAGTAATTGGCACAGACCAGACAATTCGTGCATCGTTATATTTTTACAATACAAAAGAAGAAGTAGATCGTTTTATTGAAGTTGCAAAGAACATCAGTTTAGAAAATGCAGTAGGCATCTTCTTCTAAAGGAGTACAAACAATGAGTGAAGTAGAAAGTTTTATTAATGATCCACAGATACTACGGGAATTGATTATGGATCATTATCAATATCCACATAATCATAAATTGGTGAAAGACGATCGTTACTTATCTGTACATATGGCTTCAGATAGCTGTATCGATGATATTACGGTGCAGTCTGATATTCAGGATGGTGTGATTCAGGATATTCGCTTTGAAGGTGTTGCTTGTACAATTTCAACAGCGAGTACTTCAATGATGACTGACTTGTTAAAGGGAAAAACACTGGATGAGGCACGTGTAATTATTCAGAATTATTTTGCGATGATTAACGAACAGCCATATGATCCAGAACTTTTACAAGAGGCAGTTGCGTTGAAGAATGTTTATAAACAAGCCAATCGTATTAAATGTGCAACCATTGGTTGGGATGCGATTGAACAGATGATTGATGAAAGTGAGGGTAAGAAATGAGCGAACAGATTAAGCTAACCTCTGAAGATGAAGCAGTTCTTTCTTCCCAAGATGATTATAAATATGGTTTCCATGATGATGTGAAGTCCATCATCGATACAGGTAAGGGTATTTCTGAAGAAGTTGTAAGACAGATCTCAGCATATAAGCATGAACCTGAATGGATGACACAAAAACGTGTAGATGCATATCATATCTTCATGAAGAAGCCTATGCCTAAGTGGGGACCAGATTTAAGTGAAATCGATTTCCAAGATTTTACTTACTATCGTAAAGTTTCTCAAGAAACAGAAAAGAGTTGGGAAGAAGTTCCTGAAGAAGTAAAAAATACATTTGAAAAGTTGGGCATTCCAGAAGCGGAACGTAAGTTTTTAGCAGGTGTTACAACCCAATACGAATCAGAAGCTGTCTATCATAACATGTTAAAGGAAGTCGAAGAGAAAGGTGTTATTTTCCTGGATATTGACTCTGCTTTAAGAGAACAGCCAGAACTTTTTAAACAATATTTTGGCAAGATTGTAAGTGCTGGTGATAATAAACTTTCTGCACTCAATAGTGCAGTATGGTCTGGTGGTAGTTTTATCTACGTTCCTAAGGGTGTTAAATTAGAGAAACCGTTACAGTCTTACTTCCGTATTAACTCTGAATCCATGGGACAATTTGAAAGAACAATCATTATCGTTGATGATGGGGCTGAATGTTCCTATGTAGAAGGCTGTACAGCACCACAGTACTCTAAGGATTCTCTCCATGCGGCAGTTGTTGAAGTATATGTTGGTAAGAATGCGAAGTGTCGTTATTCTTCTGTACAGAACTGGTCAGGTAATATCCTAAACTTAGTAACAAAGCGTGCAAGAGTTGATGCAGGTGGAACGATGGAATGGATTGATGGTAATATCGGTTCTAGAATTTCTATGAAATATCCATCTTGCATTCTTGCAGGAGAAGGTGCGACTGGTCTTTGTATCTCAATTGGTGTAGGTTCAAAGGGGCAGTTCCAAGATACTGGTTCTAAGATGATTCATGCAGCTCCTAATACGCGCTCCTCCATTATTTCTAAGTCAGTATCACGTAATGGCGGTGTAACAAACTTCCGTGATGAAGTACACTTTACGCCAGCTGCAAGAAATTCAAAGGCACACATTGAATGTGATACCTTAATTTTAGATAATATTTCTAAGAGTGATACGATTCCTACAAATTCAAATATGAATAATTCTTCTACTATCGAACATGAAGCGAAGGTTTCCAAGATTTCTGAAGACCAATTATTCTATTTGATGTCACGTGGTTTAAGTGAAGAACAAGCAACAGAAATGATTATCATGGGCTTCCTAGAGCCGTTTACAAGAGAATTGCCGATGGAATACGCTGTAGAATTGAACCAGTTGATGAAACTGGATATGAGTGGCTCCGTTGGATAAAAAGATTGCACGTGCGAAAGGATTACAAGCACGTGCTTTATTATCTTTGAAAGAGCGTAACCAAAAAAGTCATGTGGTGTCGCAAGAAGTAATTTCGAGAATTCATGCAGGCATGGTAATCGGATGTTATGTTTCTATCAAGGATGAATTAAACACATCGGAAATTCTTAAGTATTGTTTTGAACATAATATTGATATATGTACTCCAAAGGTAGTTGGAAGGACATTATGCTTTTACAAAATCAAGTCCTACGATGACTTAGTACCAGCACCATTTGGCTTATTAGAACCAAATGTAACGGAAATGATTCCAGTTCAAAAGATAGACATGATGATTGTTCCATTAAGTAGCTACGACTCAAAGAATCATCGTACAGGATATGGAAAAGGGTACTATGATTCAGTTCTACTGAATTGTAGAAATAGAATAGGTGTTGCATTTCAGGAACAAGAAGTTGATCAAATAGATGTTGAATCACATGATATTACATTAGATGAAATCATCTCTGCTTAGGGGTGATTTTATTTTACTTGACAATATCGATACTCGATATTATATTTTGGGTAGATGAATATCGATACTCGATATTAGTGGAGGGAATATGATTTATAAGTTTGTCTATTATAATTATTTTGAATCAGATGTTTTTGCTAGTTATCTTCATGAAATGTCATTACAGGGATACCATTTTAAAGGATTTGGGTTTGGACTAAAATTTGAAAAAGGAGAACCAAAAGATATTACGTATGATGCGTATGTCTTTAACGAGCAACAAGAGGAAGATCAAGGTTTAAATCCAAATTCTGAGGACTTTTTGGGTTATTGTAAAGAGGCTGGATGGCAATATATTGACGCCTATCAGCGCTGGATTATTTTCTATAAAGTGAAAGAAGATGCCGTAGATATCGCAACAAAAGAAGAAAAACTAGATAATGCGTTTGCGGTAAGGAAAGATGATCTAAAATTTGCTCGAATAGTATTACCTTTGTTCGCTATTTATATTATTAACTCGGTTTTACACAATCCTAATATTTTTGAACTTCTGGAATACAGAAATCTTACAATTGAACTCGGTTGGTTTCTTTTCATACTTTCACCATTTTTTCTGTACTTTCACGATAAGAAAATATATCAATTATTGCGTAGTAAATATGAAAGTACAGGTGAATTATATTTAGGGAATCCAAATAAAAAACAAATGTATTTTCAACCAAGATCACTTTTTTATTTCGTATTTACGATTGTTATTTCTACTCTATTTTTAAAATCTTATTGTGGCCTTTTGATAAGTCCATTGATTGGTGTTGTTGTTTATTGTGCGTTTTTCTGCTTGCAAAAATTCTTTTGTAGGAAATATGGTTCATCTGGTTATATGGCGATTATGGGAATTACGATGTTTATATTCTATGTAATCATGATGGTGTTGTATGGACAGAAGCAGGCTAATCTTAAGGCAGCACCAACAGATGATTTTCCATTACAACTTGTTGATATTGATGTCGAAAATCAAACGATTACACATGGAACTTTTATAGAGCAGAAGGGTCTATTTGTGGAATGGACGGAGTACGTAATCTCACAAGGAGATGCAGCACAAGAAGTTCTATCGTATACGATTTATCATTCATCTTCTCCTTGGTTGATTCATAAGCAATATTTATACTTATCTTCTGGTATGAAGGCAACAGATATCAACGAACTTTGGAAACAAAAATCAGCGATTGTTTATAAGGAATTTGATGACTATGTGTATGTTGTTGACTGTGAAAATGAGTTGATTGAACTTAGGTATTCACAAGAGTTAACGCAACAACAGATAGATATAGTTATCGGAAAGATAGTGAAATGATATGGCACGTGCACAGTTTCAAACATTAACAGAACCGATGTTCTATATTCTCCTATGCTTGCAGAAAGAAGTATGTGGTATTGATATCATGGCTATGGTAAGTGTAATCTCAAATGGTAGAGTTTCCATTGGACCAGGTACTTTGTATGCGATGTTGCAAAAGTTTGAGGATAACGAAATTATTGAAAAGACTAGAGAAGAAAATCGTAAGAAGTGGTATCTTATCACAGATGCAGGGAAACAAATGCTTGAGGACGAATTAAAACGTCTAGAATCAATGCTGAGTGACGCAAAGTCTACGATGAAATATAACTAAATGATTTCATATAAATACAATCTACGAATATTATTTGGTATGATATAGATGATAAATAAAGGAGAACAGCTTAATGAAGGTTGTACTAGTAGCTGAATCAGGTGCGGATATTCCAAAGGAAATAGCCGAAAAAGAAGGTATCTATATCGTTCCAATGCATGTCACTTTTGATGGTGAGACAAAAGATGATGGTACTTTCCCAGCATCAAATATCATTGATTATTTTGAGAAGAACTTAAAGATTCCAAAGACGAGTGGTTCTACTATTGTGGATTTTGATTATATCTTTGATCGTATTCACGAAGAGCATCCTGAAGCACATATCTTGTATCTAGCATATTCTTCTGTAACAACTTGTGCTTACGGTTGTGCACAGATTGCAATGGAAAACCGTGATTATATTACGGCAATTGATACAAAGCTTTATTCAATTGGACAGGGTCAAGTATTAGTGCGTATGGCTGAATTATTACGCGAACACCCTGAATGGGGTATTGAGGAAGCGGTAAATGCTGCCAATGACTTGATTACTAGAGGTCATATGTCATTTATTCCGAAGACGTTAGCTTTCTTGGTCGCTGGTGGAAGAGTCAGTAATGCAAAGGCTTTATTAGCAGGTGTATTACTTTTACATCCATGCATTGAAGCAAAGGATGGACGTCTAGTCGCCGGTAAGAACTATCGTGGTAAGATGAATCGTGTGATTTTTAAAATGATGGATGACTTCCTCGTAAATAATGCGATTGCTAAGGATGAAGTGTGGTGCTGTACAACGGTTGGCTTTGATGAAGCGCTGAAACCGGAAGTAGAAGAATATCTTCATACCAAAGGAATTGAAAAGGTACGTTGGTCACAATGTGGTGGTGTCATTACAACTCATGGTGGACCGGGTGCATTTGGTATTGCAGGATTTCGTACGAAGTAAGTAAGGTGCAGACAAATCTGCGCCTTTTTTGAGATAGTATTGTTTTAATTTTATTCGTAATAGATATATACTAATGGACGGAAGAGAATGAACGGGAGAAAAATTATGTATAACGTTAGAAAGATTCAAGATGATATTTATTGGTTAGGTGCCTCAGATCGACGCCTTGAAAAGTTTGAAAATACGTATAGTGTTCCAGCAGGAATGTCTTATAATAGCTATTTGATTTTAGATGAGAAGACATGTCTTGTGGATGGCATTGATTACAATGTTGCCCAGCAGTTCTTTGAAAACTTGGAGTTTGCTTTGCAAGGTAGAACATTAGACTATATGATCGTTAACCATATGGAACCTGATCATTGTGCAATTATTCCACAGCTTGTACAGATGTATCCAAATATGAAACTGATTGGTTCCATGCAAGCATTCAAAATGATGAACCAGTTTTATCGTTTTGAAACAGATAGTCGTTCCATCGTTGTAAAGGAAAATGATACATTAAATCTTGGGAAGCATAATTTGAAGTTTATAACTGCACCAATGGTACATTGGCCAGAAGTCATTGTGACATATGATGAAACTGCGAAGATATTATTTAGTGCAGATGTGTTTGGTAGCTTTGGAGCAATGAGTGGGAATGTATTTGCGGATGAAGTTGATTGGGAACATGACTGGAAAGATGAATGTAGACGTTATTATACTTCTATCGTTGGCAAGTATGGTATGCAGGCATCTGCAGTATTAAAGAAAGTTAGCAATCTAGAGATCAAAATGATCTGTCCTTTACATGCGCATATTTGGCGTAAGGATTTTGATAAAATTATCAGTCTTTATGAAAAGTGGACTTCTTATAGCTATGAAGTAAACTCGGTTGCGATATTCTACGGTTCTGTCTATAACAATACAGCTAACGCAGCAGATATCCTCGCGATGCAGCTGGCGGAAAAGGGTATTAAGAATGTGAAAGTATTTGATACATCCAAGACGGATTTATCAATCATGTTATCGACAGCGTTCCAATACTCTACACTTGTATTTGCGGCAGCTTCTTATAATGCAGAAGTATTTGATACTGTACAGCACTTATTATCAGAGATTAAGAATCATAGTCTTGCGAATCGTACGGTTGGTTTAATTGAAAATGGTTCATGGGTTCCAACCGCGAAACTTCTTATGGAAAAACAAATTTCTACTTGGAAGAACACGGTGATTCTAGAACCTAAGGTTACTGTGAAGTCTGCTGTAAAGGAAGATAGTTTAGCTGAAATCGAAAAATTAGCTGATGCGATTGTCGAGTCATTAAATAAGTAAATGTAAAAGAGAAGTTATGGGTGTGACTTCTCTTTTTTTGGTTATATAGTTTTTTGTAATAGTTCAATGACTTCTTGTTTTGGTTTGGATGAGCGTGCAGTGACAATCTTAGGTGAGCCACCACCACTAGCTTCTAATGACTTTTGAATGGATGCGTAGATATCTCTTGCTTTTCCTTCTGGGGAAATGATAGCGAAATCATTGTTATCATTAGAAGTAGTCAGCAGGATTTTTGTGGAAGATACTTCATTTAGTAGAGCTTGTGATACGGTACGTAATAGACTCGCGTCCACAACATCTACTAGTATGGCATCTTCCATTTGAAGAATCTCTTTTACTTTATAGGCTGTTAGTTCTTTTTGAAGTTCTTCAACTTGTTTTTTATACGTTTTATTTGCATTGCGTAAAGTCTGGACATTTTCTAGAATGTCATCTTCTTTTCCATTTAGCATTTTATGCAATTCTTGAATTAGATTATAGTATTTCTTTAATTTAATGTTTGTGGCCCAACTAACGGTTGTATAGATGCGTGTACCACGTGATGTTTTTTCGCTACCTAGGATAATAAAACTACCAATTTGATTTACATTATTTACGTGGGGTGTACCACATGGTTGGGAGTCGATATCACCGAATGTAACAACGCGTACTTCATCATGATTTGCGTATTTAGGGTTTGGATATTCACTTCCTTTGTAGTATGTAAATTCTGCTGGAATATCTTGTAAGAGTGTATCATTCATAAACTCTTGTACCTCTTGTAGGTGTTTTTCATCTAGATCTTTACTGTTAACTTCATACCATTGATTTTCTGGTGAAGTAACACCAATCGCAACGATATAAAGACCCATCTTTCCATAATATCCATCTAGTAGATGATATGCACTCTGTACAGTTGTATTGATGATACGTGTTTCTTTATCGACTTCCATGTGGATAGGGTTTTGTAACGTACCATCAACTTTGTGATAGAGGATGTCATTTTCCCATTTTAGGTCGATAACATTTTGGCCGTTGATGGTTCCTTTATCACCAGGCATACCACCTTTTTCGCCATAGAATACTGTTTCTTTGAATGTATAATAGCCGTCTTTTTCAGTTGCGATTGTGGTATCGCAACTGAGGTTTAATAGATTATCATAGTGGTTCATAAGGTACCTCCTTTTTTTATCATTATACTTGAAAAAGTGAATTCCTGCAGATTAGGTTTTCTATGCGTATTTCAAACTGGTATAATACATACATGAGTCAAATAAAGCGAACAGTGATTGGTATCTTAGCACATGTTGATGCGGGGAAGACAACACTAATAGAGAGCATTTTATATCAAACGGGTGCGATTGGTTCATTAGGAAGAGTGGATCATCGTGATTCTTTTTTTGATTTTGACGAACAAGAGAGAAATCGTGGGATTACGATTTATTCTAAAGAGGCGCATTTTGTTTATAAAGATATCGAAGTATATATCATTGATACACCAGGACATGCGGATTTTTCTTCTGAGATGGAGAGAACCTTGTCAGTTTTAGATATAGCAATTGTATTGATTAATGGACAAGATGGTGTACAGGCGCATAGTGAAACGATATGGAAATGTTTAGAGTATTATCATGTACCTACAATGGTGTTTGTGAATAAGATGGATATTAGTTATCTTAGCAAAGAAAAGTTACTTGAGGATATACATGTAAAATTATCTAGCAATTGTATTGATTGGTTAAATGAAAACAAATTAGAAGAGATTTGTTTTTCTAGTGATGTACTCTTAGAACAATTTGAAAATAAGGGTTCTTTAACCTTGGAAGATATTGTAGAAGGGTTCTATCATCGAAGCTTCTTCCCAGTATTCTTTGGCTCTGCACTGAAGGTGCAAGGTGTTGATTTATTGTTAGACGCAATTGCAGAGTTTTCAGTTGATAAAAGTTATCCTGAGGAATTTGGTGCTAGAGTGTATAAGATTACCATGGCAGAGAATCATACACGTTTAACTCATGTAAAGATTACGGGTGGTATTTTATGTGCCAAACAAAAGCTGAATGAAGATGAAAAGGTTGATCAGATTCGTCTATATCACGGCACGAAGTTTAGTATGCTTGATGAAGCGTATCCTGGTATGGTTGTAGCATTAAAGGGACTAGAACACGTTGAAGCAGGAGATGGTCTGGGATTTGAAGAGAAACAGATACAACCTATCTTAAGTGCGTACATGGATTATCGTTTGGTATATCCCAAGGGTACAGATTTACTTGCGTTAACGATGGCCTGTCGTGAAATCAGTGAAGAAGATCCAGCCCTCGAAATGGATATTCAAAGTGAGACAGGACAGATTGATGTTCACATCATGGGCGAGATGCAGATGGAAGTCTTACAGAAGAGAATCTTTGATCGTTGTGGGATTTCGGTAGGATTTAGTACTGGCAGAATTCTTTATCGTGAAACGATTGGAGAAACAGTAAAGGGTGCGGGACACTTTGAACCATTACGTCATTATGCAGAAGTACAGGTTAGATTGGATCCTATTGATAGAGGCAAGGGAATTGTAATTGCCAATGAAACTGGTTCAGATCAGCTATCTTTCAACTGGCAAAATACGATTCTGAGTGCGTTACGTACCAAGAAACATCGCGGTGTTTTGACTGGGAGTGAACTAACGGATGTCAAGATTACTTTAATTGCAGGAAAGGGTCATTTAAAACATACCGAAGGTGGAGATTTTCGACAGGCTGCTTCGCGTGCAGTACGTCAAGCACTGATGAAGACGTCTTCAATACTACTAGAACCATATGTGCGTTTTGAATTAACTGTACCTAGTGAATCCTTATCAAAAGCACTATTCGATTTAGAAAGTAAGAAGACGCAGTTTGAAATACAAGATAGTAAAGATGGCCGTAGTGTGATTGTTGGTAGAGGTTGTATTCGATTACTTGCACACTATCAAAATGAAGTAAGTGCCTATAGTAAAGGTCAGGGAAGATTTGCTTTTCAACCAGATGGTTATGATGTATGCCAAGATAGAGATGAGATTGTGACACAAATTGGTTATGATCCAGAGATGGATATGCGCAACCCCTCATCATCGGTATTCTGTGCGAATGGTAGTGGCTTTACGGTGACTTGGGATAAAGCGGATGAATACATGGATATCGCTCAAGAAAAGGTTGAATCAGTTTCTACACAACATCGTACGTATCGAATTGAAGAGGATGAATTAAAGCGTATCTTTGATAGATCTACTTCAAATAATCGTAATTTTAATAAACAACATAATCCTGTCAAAAAGAAGCCGAAAGAAGAAAAACCAAAAGTAATGAAACACTTACCACCTTGTTTAATCGTAGATGGATATAACATGATATTTAGTTGGGATATTTTTAAAGAATATAAGGACGATGAACTAGAAATATCACGAGAGAAGTTATTGGATATTTTATTCAACTATCAAGCATTTACGGGTGAAAAGATGATTGTTGTATTTGATGGCTATAAAGTCAAAGATAATCTTGGTACAATATATTCACGAAAGGACATGGAAGTAGTATACACATCTAGTAATTTGACAGCAGATGCATATATTGAACGCTTTGTGGCAGATCATCAGAAAGAGTATGATTTAACAGTCGTAAGTTCTGATAGTTTGATTCAAAATGCTATCTTTGCGCATGGTGCAAAGCGCATGTCCGCAAGAGAATTATTTGGACGTATCACATTTATCAATCAAGAGATTGAAGAACAATTGACACATTCATAGGAGACAAGAAGGTATGGCAAAATTATATTTTTATTACGGAGCGATGGGAAGCTCTAAGACAGCGAATGCATTAATGGCTGATTATAACTATCGTGAACGTGGTCAGAAGACCATTCTTGCGAAAACAAATATCGATACACGTGATGGTAAAAATGTCATTTGGTCTCGTATCGGTTTAAAAAGAGAATGTGTTCTATTATCTGATGTTTGCGCTATGAGCGAAGAAGAGCTTCGTACTTATGATGCAATTATCGTAGATGAGATTCAATTCGCAAAGCGTGAACAAATCGACTTCTTAGCACATATCGTAGATTATTTAAAAGTTCCGGTATTATGTTACGGTTTGCGTTCAGACTTCCAGTTAAATTTATTTGAAGGAAGTGAGCGTTTACTTGCGATTGCGGATGAACTACATGAAGTAAAGACGGTATGTTGGTGTGGTAAAAAAGCAACTTGTAATGCACGCTATAATGAACATGGTATTGTGCGTGTTGGCACACAGGTATTACTGGGTGCAAATGATGAGTATATTGCTTTGTGTCGTAAGCATTTCTTAGAAGGAAAACTACATGGTGAAGAGCCAGTAGGTTTGAAATAATTCATTGTTTCTGGAAATTACGTTACAAATGTTAATATTTTGTGATGAATGAGATATTTGTTCATCACTTTTTCTATATTTTCTGATATACTTTTCTACATTGCGAAAGGAGAACCGAGGATGTTTAAACAAAGACAAACTGACATGTTGAATGGTGTTATTTGGAAAGAAATTTTACTGTTTTTTGTCCCGATTATGTTCGGTTCTATCTTTCAACAACTTTACAATACTGCAGATGCGATGGTCGTTGGTAATTATGTTGGTAAAGAAGCACTAGCGGCAGTAGGTGGATCAACTGGTGTTGTAATCGGATTGCTTGTAAATTTAATTGTAGGTTTGTCGAGTGGTGCGACAGTGGTAATTGCGCAAGCATATGGTAGTAATGATTATTCTTCTGTAAAGAAGGCAGTACAAACTGCGATGAGTTCTAGCGTGTATATTGGTGCTATTTTTACGGTTATCGGCATTATCTTTACACCATGGGCGATGAACATGTTGAATGTTCCTACAGATATTATGGATTACTCCGTGTTATATATGCGTATCTATATGCTAGGTATGATTCCTACGATGATTTATAACACGGGTGCTGGTATCTTACGTGCAGTTGGTGATTCAAAACGACCACTATATTTTTTGGTGGCCGCATGTATTACAAATATTGTTTTAGACGTATTATTTGTTGTGTTCTTCCATTGGGATGTTGCAGGTGTTGCGATTGCGACAGTTGTATCGCAGGTTGTTAGTGGTGTGTTAACACTGTATATCTTATCTGCGGAAGACAGCGCATATTACTTTGATATTCGTAATTTACACTGTGATATGCATATCTTAAAGCAGATTTTGGTGATTGGTTTACCAAATGGAATTCAAGGCGCATTATATAGTTTCGCTAATCTCTTTATTCAGGCAACTGTAAATAGTTATGGAACAAATACAGTAGCTGCGTATACTGCTTTTGGTAAAATTGATGCGTTATTCTGGAATTACTCTGGTGCACTTGGTACGGCAACTTTAACGTTTATTGGGCAAAACTTTGGTGCTGGTAAAATCAAACGTATGAAGCAGGGTGTATGGAATGCGATTGGTATCTATACGGTTGGTTCGCTGCTGATTACGGCATTGTTATATTTCCATGGGGATTATATTTGTGGCTTGTTTACACAAGATGCAGGGGTTATTGATATCTGTGTGCAGATGATACGTCAGTTATGTGTATTTTGGCCAGTATTTGTGTTCTTGGAGATTTACGTAGCAGCTACGCGTGCTTGTGGTGATGTTATTTATCCTATGATTATTACGATGATGGGCATCGGTGTGCTTCGTATTGTATATATCATATTTGTGCCATCATCTACAGTCTTTGAATCTTTACGCATTTTCCCAATTACATGGGTAGTTACAAGTTCTATCTTTGTGATTTATTACTTCCAAGGTAGTTGGCTCAAACGCAGTATTCAAAGAAGAAATATTACAGTTATTGATTAGGAACTTTATGTAAGTTCCTTTTTTTAATTTAAAAGGTAGCCACTTGGCTACTTACGTTTTGTGCGTGAAGTAATGATTCGTTTGATGTCTTCCAACGTATCATGATAGGAATGAGAATCAAGACTAGGGAAAGCATCAATCAAACGTTTTGTTAGGTTAAATTTATCTGAAGTGAGGGTTTCTTTCAGGCTATTGATCTTTTGTTGTAATTCTGCGACTTGATTATCCTTAAACTGTACTGCAGTATCTTTTACATTAACGATATTCTCTTTCAGTTCTGAACCTGCAATTCTAGCTTGTACACCTGCTTCGCTGACTTTTTGGGCAGTTTCCATAGCACCGCCACCAATACGCTCTGTCAGTTCATCACTGACAATACGTAGTGATTTTTGTAGTTTATCAATCTGTGCAAGTTTTTCATTTAATCCAATCATGACGGATACGGAGATTATCATATCCATTGTAAGACCAAAATAGGTAATACCTAAGATCCACCAACCAATTTGCTTTGGAATCCAATTGACAAAGTCGATAATCATAGGATGAATAAAGCCAATCGCCACAACGCAACCAATACCCCATGCAAGAGAGAAAATCAAACAAACATAGCCATTGATGTTAAATGGCATATCGCGATAATCCCACCAACGTGCATGGAAGATTTGGTCTAAAATCCATCCGCCAAAGTATTCAATTAGTGTACAGACAATACTACCGACATTAAAGATAATGAGGAAGTGAATGTGTTGTATCTCAGTATGCGTTACGGTGGTCAGTAAATAGATCATCGCAATCATACCGACACCGTAGATTGGGCAAAATGGCCCATTTAAGAATCCGCGGTTGATGACTTTTCCGACGATTGCGCCATGGAAGGCGACCTCTAATATCCAACCTAGAAAGGCATATATTGCGAAGCAATATAAAAGTTGATAAATTGTCATAAAAACTCCATTCCTCAAAAATCATAGCATTTTAACAAATGAAAACAAGAGCTTAAACTCTTGTTTTGTCTGGTTTGTTATTTCTTGTGGTATAGCTTTTTATGTTGATGAACTGGATCGAATGTGACATTGATACCTAGTTTACGTAATACGTTCTTATCTTCTTCAGGTAAGATAACAGTGGAGTGAGCTTCACTGCCTTTTAGATTACCAAGTTGTTTCATCGCAAGATCAGCATCCTTGTTTGTCATTGCGGTAATTGCAAGAGCAATCAATAATTCATCTGAATGCAAGCGTGGATTGTGGTTACCTAAGTGATTGATCTTGAGGTTTTGAATTGGTTTAACGTATTCAGGTTCGATCAAGTGTGTAGGTTTTGAAATGCCACTTAGTTTCTTGATAGCGTTGATAATCACTGCTGCAGATGGACCAAATAGAGATGATGTCTTACCAGTTACGATTTCACCGTTTGGTAATTCTAAGGCAAGTGCAGGAGCACCTGTCTTTTCAGCTTTTTCTCTTGCGATGATAGCCACTTTACGGTCAGATGGTGAAATGGCACAATCATTCATCAATAATTCAATCTTTTTAACTGCGGAGGCAGGAATCTTTTCTTCCTTGAAATCAACGAGAGCCTGATAGTATCGACGGATGATTTCTTCTTTCGCTGCTTCGTTAGCCGCGTCCATATCAGTGATACAGAAACCAACCATATTTACGCCCATGTCTGTAGGGGAGGCGTATGGAGATTTCGTAAGAATACGTTCAATCGTACGATTTAATACCGGGAATACTTCAATATCACGGTTATAGTTTACTGCTGTTTGGTTATATGCCTCTAGATGGAATGGGTCAATCATATTGACGTCATTGAGGTCGGCTGTCGCAGCTTCATAGGCAAGGTTAACAGGATGGTGTAGAGGAAGATTCCATACTGGGAAAGTTTCGAACTTTGCATAACCGGATTTTACGCCATGAAGTTGATCGTGATAAAGCTGAGAGATGCATGTTGCGAGTTTTCCAGAACCTGGACCTGGTGCAGTAACAACAATTAGGTTACGAGATGTCTTAACATATTCGTTTTTACCAAGACCTTCTGGAGAAACGATATAATCGATATCTGTTGGATATCCCTTAATTGGATAATGGATATAGGAAGTGATTCCATTCTTGCTGAGTTGATGACGGAAGTTATCAGCTGCAGGCTGGTGTTCATATTGTGTGATAACAACAGAACCAACAAAAATTTCTAAATCGCGGAAAGCGTCTAAGAGACGGAAAACCTCTTGGTCATAAGATACACCAGAGTCACCGCGTGCTTTGGAGTGCTCAATGTTATTCGCATTGATACAGATCAAGATTTCTACTTGGTCACGTAATTCTGTAAGAAGTTTTACCTTGTTATTAGGGTTATAACCTGGTAAGACACGAGCAGCGTGATAATCTTCAAACATCTTGCCACCAAATTCCATGTATAATTTACCGCTAAATTGACTGATACGGTTTAAGATTTTATCGCGTTGTAGATTTAAATATAATTCTGAATCAAAAGCTTGTTTTTTCATAGCTGATTTTCCTCCAACGAAGAGTATATCAAATTTATGCTTTCTTTTGCGGATAAATTTTGAAATTGTTATACTATTTATGGAGAAAAAAATAATGCGTTTAGAAGATGAATTATTTCGTCGATTACGACCGAATGAACAGTACTTAATACAATATGGATTTCAGAAACAAGATGGTATATATCGTTATCAAACGAAGTTGGAAGATACTGGGATGTATGCAATTATCATAGTGGATGGAAACAGTGTCAGTGGTAGCGTATTGGATGATCTAACAAATGAAGAATATGTAGCAGTGCATACCGTAGGTAAAAAGGGTAATTTTGCTACAAAGGTTAAAACTGCATATCTTTCTTGTTTGGGAGATATCGCAAAAAAATGTTTTGATAAAGTGATGTATTCTAGCATTCAAGCAAATACCATGCATGAATGGATGTTAACTGAATTGCATGATACGGCAAATCATCCATTTACAAAATCACAAAATGGAAAGCGAACAACAGATAATGAATTTACGGCATACAAACCTAGTGATAGTGACAAGATGTATGTGCTGATGTTTTCAATTGATAAGCATAAGCTAGATAATGGTTGCGATGAAAGTTATATAGATGCGATGAATATCAAAGTTGAACCATCTAAAGTAGGTGATTTACTACAGTTACCAGGTTTCTATCCTGCATATCATATGAATAAGAAACACTGGGTAACTGCAATACTGGATGGTACGATTGATGATGAAACATTGAAAGAACTTTTGTTAAAGAGTAGAAGTTTGGTGACTAAGAGGTTATCACTCAATCATCATTGGGTGATACCAGCAAATCCTTCAGTTTATGATATTGATAATGCCTTTGCACAAAACGAATTGATGTATTGGAAACAGAAGTTGAATTATCAGATTAACGATTATGTGTTTATCTACTATGGTATACCGTATGGAGAGCTTAGGTATCTTTGTAGAATCGTTGAAAAGGATGTTATATTCCGCGATAAAGCAGGGAAACGAGAGGATGAAGAAACATATATCTGTCTTCAAAAGATTCATTTCTTTGATGATCATCAGTTAACAAAGAAGTATATTTCTAAATATGGTCTTACTAATATTCGTGGTGCAAGATCAATGCCAAAAGAATTAATCAATCAAATATGCAAAATGTATCCAACATTAATGATATAATACAGAAACTGAGGTGATATTATGACAGAATTAAAAGAACGTAATCAAATTGAACAACAATACAAATGGGATCTTTCAACATTATTCGAAAATGATGAGGCTTGGAATAAAGCACTCACTAAACTGGATGCTTTGATTTCGGAAGCTGCATCTTTCCAAGGGAAGTTAAACAATGCGGATAGTTTACTTGCGTATTTTAAGGTATCAGATGAATTAGATAAAGCATTGAACAATATCTTTACATATGCCATGTTGCGCCATAGCGAAGATACAAGAGCGACTGATGCTCAGGGTATGTATTCCAAGGCATATGGTAAGTATGTGGAAGCGGTGAGTGCTACTTCTTTTGCACAACCGGAGATTCTTGGAAATGATGAAGATGTCTTAAAGGGATTTATTACTGATCCATCTTTAAAGGATTTTGCCTTCTTATTAGAAAATCTTGTACGTAATAAGGCACATACTTTAAGTGCTGTAGAAGAGAAACTACTATCTGCCTTTGGTGAGGTATTCTCTGCACCTGGTAGAACAAGTGAAGCCTTGATGGATGCGGATATGGTATTTGATGCAGTCAAGGATTCAGAAGGTAATGATCATGCAGTAAATGGATCTAGTTATATTCTTTTACAAGGTAGCGATGATCGTGAACTTCGTAAGAATTCTTTACAATCTTTATACAAAGGCTATAAACAACATATCAATACATTCGCATCTACTTATAGTACAACTGTAAAAGCTGCTTCTATTGATGCGAAGGTGAGACACTATGAATCCTCACGTCAAGCGGCTATGTTCTTGGATAACATTCCGGTTAGCGTATACGATAATTTAGTTGAAACTGTACATAAGCATTTACCAACAATGTATCGTTACGTTAAACTTCGTAAGAAGATGTTAGGACTTGATGAGTTACATTATTATGATGTTTACGCTCCTCTTCTAAAGGGTAGTGCAAAGGATTACTCTTATGAGGAAGCTAAGAAGATGGTACTAGAAGCTGTTAAGCCACTTGGTACAGAATATACAGATGTTGTAAAAGCAGGCTTAGAAAACCGTTGGGTAGATGTCTATCCAAATAAGGGTAAACGTGGTGGGGCGTACTCTTCAGGTACATATACATCCAATCCATATATCTTATGTAACTATACAGGAACATTAGATAGTGTATCTACATTAGCACATGAGATGGGACACTCCATGCATAGCTATCGTACAAACCATACACAGCCAGTACACTATGCGAACTATACAATGTTCGTAGCGGAAGTTGCCTCTACAGTAAATGAGAACTTACTAATTGAACAGTTGTTACAAAAGGAAACAGATCCTGCACAACGTATGGTACTACTAAACCAATACATGGAAGGCTTCAAGGGTACAATCTACCGTCAGACAATGTTTGCGGAATTTGAAAAAGAGGCACACGCCGCTTCAGAACGTGGTGAATCCTTAACGCCAGAATTCTTAAATCAGTTATATTTGAATCTTGTAAAGAAATATTTTGGTGAAGATTTGGTAATTGATGATGAAGTGCAGTATGAATGGGCGAGAATTCCACATTTCTATAGACCATTCTATGTATATGTATATGCGACAGGATACAGTACAGCAGTTGCGCTATCGGAAGGTATTTTACACGGTGGTCAAGATAGAGTTCAAAAGTATCTTGAATTCTTATCCATGGGTAGCTCAGCATATCCAATCGATGAATTGAAGCATGCAGGTGTTGATTTAACGACACCAGAACCAATCGATATCGCTCTAGAGAAGTTTGCTAAGATTCTCGACGATGCGGAAGAAACATTTGCTAAACTACAACAGAAATAAACAAATTGGAGATATGAGAATATCTCCAATTGACAAAATATAAATATTGTATAAAATATAATCGTAATAAATATAGGAGATTAAGTTTATGACATTTTATGATTATTCTTTAACAGATAGAACTGGTAGTGAAATATCAATGCGTAACTATGAAGGTAAGGTAGTGATTGTAGTCAATACAGCTACTGGCTGTGGATTTACGCCACAGTACAAAGAACTAGAAGATATGTATGAGAAATATCATGAACAGGGATTAGAGATTATTGATGTACCATGTAATCAATTTGCGGGCCAAACACCAGGTACTGATGAAGAGGTACATGAGTTCTGTACATTAAAATACAATACACAATTTGAACAGTTTAAAAAGAGCGATGTCAATGGTGAACATGCATTACCACTATTTACATTTTTAAAGAATGAACAGGGCTTTAAAGGCTTTGGAAATAGTGTAAAGGGACTTGCCATGCGTGCAATGTGTAAACTGAAGGATGCTAACTATAAGAATAACCCTGATATTAAGTGGAACTTTACAAAGTTTGTGATTGATCGTAGTGGTAATGTAGTAAAACGTTTTGAACCTACAGATAACATGCATTCACTAGAAACATGCATTCAATCTTTACTATAAGAAAAAATGTAAGTGTTTGTAGAGAATTGTTTCACAAATGGTAAAAAAACATATATACTATCTTTTGCGGAGGTAGTGTATGAAAAAGGAAAAATCATGCGGTGCGATTGTATACCGTAAACAAGAAGGTACCATTCAGTTTTTACTAATACATCAGACATTAGGTCACTGGACATTTCCAAAAGGACATGTAGAAGATGGTGAGACTGAGCAACAAACAGCTTATCGTGAAATCTTAGAAGAGACTGGAGTTGAGGTTTCTTTTGAAGATGGTTTTAGAGTTGTAAATACATATTCCCCGAAAGAGGATACTCTGAAAGATGTTATTTTCTTTTTAGCACAACCGATTGGTGGACATGAAAAACCACAGCCATCAGAAGTATCCGATGTACGTTGGTTAACATGCATTGAGGCACATGCAATCATTACATATCCTTCTGATCGTGCATCATTAAAGAAGGCAATCGATCATATTAAACTCAGAGGGGATTGGAAAGAGTATTAAAAATGATTTCATTACAAGTCTGTATCGCTAATACAGATAGCGATGCATATTTTACAAAATATCAGGAGCGATTAGTTGCCCTTGATGAACAGTCTTCAGTTCGTCATCTAATCCGTTATGATGAAAACATTGTTGGTATTGAAGAACATTTTTATCATGATGGTGTTGTGGATTCTTCTTTTGCATTAACAGAAAAGATAACTTCACAAGATGCTGTTGATTTGATTGCAGTATTGCTTGAGAATTATATTCGCCGTTATCATTGTGTACGAATTATTTTTCATACAAATGATGAACAACTCGTTCATGCGTATCGAGCAAATGCAGTTAGATGCGAGAATCATCAGTTTGTCTATGATATAGAACCCTATCGTCTGCAATTAGAAAATGATGTATTTGATGAACGTGGGTATATCATTAACCAAGGCAAGATGGAGAGTATACCATTTGGCTGGTTTAACACAAGAGATAAGGGGTGTGGTTGGATAGCTGCATATAACCTTTTAAAGCTCAATGGTAAAGCATTGTTGATGAAGGATGTGTTGGCTGGCTTAAAACGTTTTGCATTTATTGGTAATTTGCTTGGACAAGAGAAGATTTCTCTTTATTTCTGGCTGAAAAAACAGGGTTTAAATGTACATATAAGCGCTGGAACCAACGCAAAGATTATCAAGAAGATGTGCGATAGTAAGTCAGGGATCTTGTTGTATATCCATCGTACAAACGCACATTATGTAGCGTATGAAGTATGCAATGATGGTAGAATCCATTTCTATAACGCTGTCTATGGAAAGAAGAATCACATCATTACAGCTAGTGAGTTCTTATCAGAGAATTCCTTTATTCCATTATCTTCATTGATTTATATTAACTAGTCCCTAACGATGTTAGGGCTTTTTTGTTCGTATGGCTATTGTGTATTTTCATCTTGCAGTATGGTAGAATAAAGGACGATTAGAGGGATTTATGATAAACAAGAAAGTTCATATTTCAAAGATTCATTTCAAGCATGTTGAATCTGAAACTTTGATTGATTCCATCGCAAAACGTGGTGTTGCGATTGCGGTACAGGTTAACGCTTACGATGACTATTATGAGTGTGTGGATGGAAATAAAAGATTAACAGCCTGTGAGATTTTATCTTTACAGGACAAGAAATTTGAAATGGTACCTGTGATGATAATGAATGATTATTCTAAGGCAGGTAGTGCTTTCTGGGGTAATACACAGAATAAACACTAATAAAGGAGAGAAAATGGAACGATTACAGAAAACAATTGCGAAGGCGGGCATTGCCAGTCGTCGTAAAGCAGAAGAACTCATTGTTAGTGGCAAGGTCAAAGTGAATGGCGTTGTTGTAACAGAGCTTGGAACACAAGTATCTCCTGACGATGATATTAGTGTAAATGGTGTTGTATTAAAGAAAGAAGAAAAGGTATACTACCTATTAAATAAACCACGTAGAGTTATTTCAAGCGTCAGCGATGAAAA
>CALISH010000107.1 GCA_938041275.1 uncultured Solobacterium sp. | reverse complement strand
ATACAGCAGTCGCTGTGCATGCATGTCATGCATATAAACAAGAATCAAATGATACTACACCATGTATCGTATTATCCACAGCGAGTGCGTATAAGTTTGCGAAAGATGTATATGCGGCCCTTACAGGAAAATCTTGCGACGATGAATTTGAAGCGATGGATGCTTTGCATAAGTATACATCGGTTGTGATTCCTAAAAATCTAGCCTCCTTAAAAGATATGCCAATACGCTTTACAAAAGTCATTGAAAAAGAAGATGCACTAGCCACAATCGCAAAACGCTTGGAGGATTTACAACATGATCACAATTAAAACGCCTGCCACATCCGCAAATCTTGGCTCTGGCTTTGATTGCCTTGGCATTGCGCTAAAACTATATAACATTTTCCAAGTTGAAAGATATGACCATAACTTCCTAGAAAACATAGATGAAGAATACAACAATGATAACAACCTTTTCCTAAGAGCCTATCGTCTTGGTTGTGAAACCATTGGAAAATACGACCCAATTCACGTTATCTTTGATTGTCATATTCCAATTAGTCGAGGACTAGGAAGTAGTGCATCGTTTATCATTGGTGGCCTTGTAGCTGCTAGTGTTTTACACAACAACATTCTCAGTGAAGCAGAAATCTATCGTTTGGCCTGCGGTATCGAAGGACATCCTGATAATATTGCGCCTTGCCTATATGGTGGACTTTGTGCAGGCATGAAAATTGATGAGAAACACTGCTTATCCCACAAACTTCCAATCCATAAAGATTGGAAATATACCGCACTTGTGCCAAATGTCGAAGTAAGCACAGAAGAAGCACGTGCCGCATTACCAGATTATTATTCACGCACAAAAGTCGCTACAGCGATTAGCAATGCGATACTCACATCACAAGCACTACAAGAAGGAAATCTTTCTCTACTTTCAGCCGCAACGCATGATATCGTTCATGAACCTTATCGCAAAAATTTAATTCCAGATTTTGAGACAATCCAACAAATTGTAAAGGAAGATACTGATGGGATCTTACTCATTAGCGGATCAGGTTCAACCTGCTTAAGTATTGCAAAGAAAGAATTAAGTACAGCAGCGCGTTTAAAGATTTCTTCACTTCCGCATCATTGGCAGTGTCTGCAGTTAGATGTTGCCTATCATGGTACAGAAATAGAAAGGTAAGCACATGCAAAACTCCGATTACCTAATCGTTCATAAAAAAATTTTGCCAGAATACTTTAATCAAGTCATTCAAGCAAGGGTCCTCCTTGAAAATCACGAAGTTGAAACGGTAACAGAAGCCGTTAAAAAAGTAGGTATTTCTAGAAATACCTACTATCGTTATAAAGACTATCTATTCGAGATTTCTGATAACACCACTTCACGTACGATGACCATTTCTCTTCTTTTAAAAGATGAAAGTGGCGCATTAACAGCGGTACTACAAACGTTGAGTAAAGCACAAGCAAGTGTCCTGACAATCTCTCAAGCAATTCCAGTCGGTGGATACGCAACGGTACTGATCAGTTTAGATATCTCAAAAATGGAAAACACGCCAGATAACTTATTAAAACAATTACTACAACATTCTTATGTACGTAAAGCACAGCTAGATGCAATCGCATAATAAAAGAGCCAAGCGGCTCTTTTCTGTTTGTTTACTTTTGAACGCTTCCTTGCTTAGCAACTGCAGCCATCTTAGCTTCAATCGCAGCCTGGTCACCTAAGTATTCCTTAGAGATGAACTTTCCGTTGTCGTCGAATGTATAAACGAGTGGAACACCTGTAGGAATATTTACACCGATGATTTCTTCATCTGTTAAGTTTTCGAAATACTTAACAAGAGCACGTAAACTGTTACCGTGAGCAGCGATGATGACACGCTTACCAGCCTTCATCTGTGGTAAGATTTCCTGCTCATAGTAAGGAACTGCACGAGCAATTGTATCCTTTAGGGATTCAGCTAATGGAAGTTCGTCCTTATTTTCATTACGGTAAGCTTCCTGTAATGCTGGGTTTCTATCATCTGTTGGATCTAAAGCAGGTGGCTGAACATCAAATGATCTTCTCCAGATCTTAACCTTCTCTTCACCATACTTCTCAGCTGTTTCAGCCTTATTTAAGCCCTGTAAAGCACCGTAGTGTCTTTCATTGAGCTTCCAAGTCTTTGTGACTGGTAACCATTCACGGTCCATTTCAGATAACACAAAGTTTAATGTGTGGATTGCACGCTTCAAATATGATGTATAGCAAAGATCAAAGTCGAATCCTGCTTCCTTTAAAGCACGTCCGCCAGCCTTAGCTTCCTCTACACCCTTCTCAGAAAGTTCAACGTCTGTCCAACCTGTGAAAAGGTTGAGCTTATTCCATTCACTTTCACCATGTCTAATTAAAACAAGTTTCATTTTAAGCCTCCTTCGCTTTTTAACAAATCAATCGTATCACATGACTTTATGATGTCAAACGAAAATATTCACATCTGCTTACGCTTTTTTGCGCTTCTGTTGAAAGAATTTTTTATTTCCTGGAAATGTTAGGAAACGATATGCATTGAGATACCAGTCACCGAATGAAATGCGGTAGAGATATCTGTCAAACTTGCCGTACAACTACCCTGCATCATTTCACGATTTCCACCACCCTTAGCATGAATGGCTGCGTTAAATTCGGCACGAATCGATAGTAAGTCAATCGTACGACTCATGATGACATAAGAATATCCCACTTCTGTCTTCGCAATTACCATAACGGTAGAAATTCCCTTCTCAATACAGCGATTACAGAATGCACGCATTCCTTCAAAATCCGCAAGGACAGAAGTATATAGAATCGCATCATGTGTAGGAATTTTATCTGCGTCCTTCATCATCATTTCTATTGAAACAGTGCGATATGATTTCTGTACATCTAAATAGCGCTGTTGAAGATGACTTACAGCCACCGATATCTCTAGTGGCTTAGCGGACAACATTTTTGAAATCATACTGCTTTCTTGCTGGATATGACTAAGGTAGACAAATGCTCTTCTTCCACTCAACAAGAAGACTCTTGTTTTATTACGTAATTTTTCAAAGTTAATTACCTTACAGATTCCAATTTCACCCGTATTTTTTACATGCATACCACAACATGCACACATGTCATATCCAGCAATGGAAATAATCCGTGTAGTACCTTCTATCGCAATCTTCGAACGATACTCATACTTCGCTGTTTCATGTGGAGAACAGAAAATTTCTTGCACTGAAAGATTTGCCCAAATCGCTTGATTTACTCGTCTTTCCACTTCCTGAATATCCGTTTCTGTCAATTCTCCATTAAAATCAGCACAGATATATTCACCCATATGAAAACCAACATTCGAATATCCATATAACTGTTTTACAACACCAGAAAAGATATGTTCTCCAGTATGATTCTGCATTAAGTCAAAACGATACTCCCAATCAATCTCACAGTGAACCTTCTCTCCTACCGGAAGAGGGTCTTTTGTGATATGTACAATCCCTTCTTTTTCTCGTTGTACATCGATTACTTCAACACCTTGGATTGTACCTTTATCACAAGGCTGTCCACCACCTTTCGGATAAAAGATTGTTTCTTTTAAAATAACTTGATAACCATCCTTGCATGCATGACAACTTAAAACAACTGTATCCAATTCATTTGCGTAAGGATGACGATAATAATATTCTTGAAATTCATCCATTTATTTCACCATCTCTTTGTACAATACATCTACAGCTTCTTGGTCCGCAATTCCATAGGAGAAAGCAGTCGCCGATCCCATCGCAACTGACTTTTCAAGTGCTGTTTGATCATCTTCTCCATTTAACTTACTGGTTAAAAACGCAGCCACCATAGAATCCCCAGCGCCTACAGAATTGATAACTTCTCCATTTGGCGCATGGCAGCGATATACCTTGTGATTCACTAAAAGTGCACCCTGATTTCCTAATGATACAAGTACATTTTGTGCACCCATTGAAACTAACTTGCATGCATATTCTTCTATTTGATTCTCTAAGACATTTGCGCCAAATATCTCTGATAATTCCTGTTGATTTGGTTTAATCAAGTATGGGCGATATGGAAGTACTTTCTTTAATACACTACCTCCCGCATCGACGATGATGCGTATCTTTCTTCCTTCCAGAAATTTCATTACATCCGCATAAAAATTCCGGTCAACACCGGCTGCCATACTACCAGAAAGAATAAGTACATCTCCATCCGTAAGATGTTCTAACTTTACATATAACTTTTCAATATCATCTTTTTCAACAGTTGGTCCACTGGCGTTAATTTCCGTTTCTATTTCATGTTTCATCTTGATATTGATACGAGATTCTCCATAATCTAACTTAATAAACTCTGGAATAAGTCCATGACTACTCACACGACGTTCAATCTCATCCCCAGTAAAACCAGCCACATATCCAAGTGGTGTACTAATTCTGCCTAGATGTTTCAAGGCAATGGACACATTGATTCCCTTTCCACCAACATCAATCTGCTCAAAGATAGAACGATTTAGTTTCCCTTCTTCAAATGTTTCTAATTGCACTATATAATCCAGTGAAGGATTCATCGTTACTGTATAAATCATACAAACACCTCTTATCAGTATTATAAATGAAAAAAAGGTCCACATTGAAGTGAACCCGATCATTTGTTTAGATAATGAAGAACTTCAAGATGAATAATCCTGTAAGAATATACATCAAGAGTGAAATTTCCTTTGCCTTACCTGTAATCACATGAATGAATGTGTAAGAGATAAAACCAAATGCAATACCTTCAGAAATTGAATATGCAAAGCCCATCATAGTAATGCATACAAAACATGGGAATGCCTTTGTGATATCATGCCATTCAATGTTGACAACCTGCTGCATCATTAAGAATCCAACTACGATCAATGCAGGTGCTGTCGCAAAGGAAGGAATTGTTAAGAATAATGGAGATAAGAATAGAGCAACCAAGAACAAGATACCTGTTGTAACACTTGTTAAACCTGTTCTACCACCTTCAGTAATACCAGAAGAAGATTCAACGAATGTTGTGATTGTAGATGTACCTAAGATAGCCCCTACTGTTGTACCAACAGCATCAGCTAATAATACACCCTTAATTCTTGGTAACTTACCATCCTTGTCTAACATATTTGCCTTAGAAGCACATCCGATAACTGTTCCAAGTGTATCGAAGACATCTACGAATAAGAATGCAAATACTACTACCACAAAGTTTGCAAGGTGACTTGCCACAAACGCAAAGTCAAATTGGAAGAATGTAGGAGCAACAGAATTTGGCATTGAGAAGAATGCTGTTGGGATTAATGAATAGTAACCTAATTCTGGATTTGGTACATAGATACCTACTAATTGGCAGATAATACCTAATACCCAAGTTAGTAAGATACCCCATAACATATATCCCTTAACACCCTTGATTAACATAATCACAATAGAGATAACACCAATCATACACAAGATAACACCTACACCCTGTGATGAGAATGTTCCATTCGCAATACCATTTGTGAATGAATATAAACTAACGAGTGTTGCGCCATCAACGATGATATGTGCATTTTGTACACCGATGAATGTGATGAAGAAACCAATACCTACAGATACAGCTACCTTTAACTGTACTGGAATTGCATTGAAGATTGCTTCACGAACACTTGTAAGTGACATGATGATAAAGATAATACCTTCCACAAGTACTGCTGTTAACGCAACCTGCCACGGATAACCCATAACACCACATACTGTGTATGCGAAGTAAGCATTCAAGCCTAAACCAGCAGATAATGCAAATGGTGTATTGGAAAATGCAGCCATGCAGAAACATGCAATTGCGGATGCGACTGCAGTCGCTGTCAAGATAGAACCTGCATCCATACCAGAAACACTTAAGATGGATGGGTTGAGCGCAAGGATATAAACCATTGTGATAAATGTTGTAACACCTGCGATCAATTCTGTTTTAACTGTTGTGCCGTTTTCCTTTAAATGAAATAACTTTTCTAACATAAATATCCCCCTTGTTTTTCACACATCGCTGCCCTTAAAAATAAAAATCCTGCCAAGAATCATCTCAACAGGAAGTCACTAAAAAGAATAGAGACAACCGTAGTCCCGCTATTAAGGTAGCAGGGTAGAGACACTTCCGCCAATTCGAAAGCATATACGATATGTGGCACATAGGTATTATATGAAATAAACAAGACGATTACAAAGGGTATTTGTTAAAAAAACAATTTTTCCAACATTTTATGCAAAATGTATATATTCCATAAAATGAAAGCACTATCATAAAAAATCTTAAAAAATATATATACCCTTATCTAAAAAATAATGGGATAATAACATGCGTTTGGAGGTTTTTCTATGAAGCACATGCGTCAGTTTTTAATTATCTTATTCTTTACATGTATTGGTGAAATCTTACATGAATTTATACCATTACCAATTCCTTCATCTATCTATGGTCTTGTTTTATTATTCATCGCACTCAACCATGGTATCTTTAAAATCAATGAAGTACATGATACAGCTGATTTCTTGATTGATATTATGCCTATCATGTTTATACCAGCAGCCGTTGGTTTAATCCAATCTACTACATCAATTAAACCAATCTTAATTCAATCCATCATTATCATGATGATTTCTACAGTTGTTGTAATGGCTATCACTGGTAAAGTGTCTATGTTATTACGTAAGGAGTACTCTGATCATGAATAATGTAATGTTAAATAGCGCAACGATGGGCGTTGTCATCTCATTGATGGGTTTCTTTGTTGGACTTTTGTGTCGCGAGAAATTCAAGTTACCAATCTTTAATCCATTACTCATTGCGATTATTTTTATAATCGGTTTTGTTGAAATCTTCCATGTCGACTACGATTCCTACTACTCTTCCGCAAAGTATCTCAGCTGGCTATTAACCCCTGCAACAGTTGCGTTAGCCGTACCTCTTTACAAGGAAATCGAAAGACTAAAATCTAATTGGAAGATAATTAGTATCTCTATTGCGTGTGGTTGTGCTAGTAGTGTCACAACCGTATTGATCCTTGCCTTATTATTCCGCTTTAACCACGAACAATACGTTACATTCTTACCAAAATCAATTACTACCGCAATCGGTATGGGTATCGCAGAGGAACTAGGTGGTATCGTACCAGTAACAGTTGCAGTTATCATCGTAACAGGTATCTTTGGCGCAATCATCGCAGATATCGTATTCAAGGTTTTCCATATCACTGACCCAATTGCTCAAGGCTTAGCCCTTGGAGCTAGTGCTCACGCAATCGGCACATCCAAGGCAATCGAACTCGGTGACTTACAAGGTGCTATGGCAGGTCTTGCTATTTGTACATCTGGTATTATTACCGTTGTTCTAGCAACCGTCTTTGCACATATCATGTAAACTTCAAAAAGAAGCGCAAAGCTTCTTTTTTTGTGCGCAAAAAACGACTACCTACATTGATAGTCGTTTGTGTCATTAGTCTTCTACGTATGGTAATAAAGCCATTTGACGAGCACGCTTAATAGCGATTGCTAACATTCTCTGGTACTTCGCACGAGTTCCTGTAACGCGACGTGGAGTAATCTTTCCATTTGCGCTAACGAATTTCTTCAAGAGCTCTACATCCTTATAATCGATATAAGTGATGTTGTTTTTTGTAAAGTAGCAGACCTTTCTGCGGCCCATTCTTTGTTTTCTGAATGCCATTGTCTGTTCTCCTTTATTTAGAATGGCAGGTCATCGCTGGAAATATCCATTCCGATTCCTGCGCCGAAGTCATCACTCACAAAATCATCATTTATAGATGGTTTTGGTTGTGAATACGGCTGTTGATAACTGTTGTCTTGATAACCACTGTTTTGTGCTCTGCTCTGTGATTGACTCTTAGATTCAAGTAAGTTTACAGTATCGCAAACGATTTCTGTAACATAAACCTTCTGTCCATCACGATCATAGTTACGTGTCTGGATTCTTCCTTCAACACCCACTAACGCACCCTTACGTGCATATGAGCCTAAGAAATCGGCAGCTTGTCGCCAAGCGACACAACTGATGAAGTCTGCAGACTGTTGATTGTTTCCATCCTGTCCACGAGCCATACGACGATCACATGCAACAGTAAATGTCGCAACGGATAAGCCACTAGCTGTCTTACGAACTTCCACATCACGTGTTAGTCTGCCAACCAAAACAACGCGGTTAATCATTACTTAGCTCCCTTAGCCGGAGCTTCGTCACGGGTAATCATGAAACGAACAACATTTGCGTTGATTCCCATCAAACGATCGAATTCCTTAACGCAGGCATTATCTGCTTCAAATGCTGTTACTACATAGTAACCCTTCTTCATGTCATCAATGTGATATGCGAATTCACGCATGCCCCATTCATCTGTCTTTGCAATCTTACCACCGTTGTCAGTGATGATCTTGCTGAGAGTCTCGATTAATTCAGCTCTCTTCTCTGTTTCAACAGATTCATTGATGATGTACATGACTTCATACTTCTTCATTCCGTACACCTCCTTCTGGTCTAACGGCCATTTCTGGCAAGGAGCGGGAGTAACCCACTCGCCACAATATAGTACCAGTTCCCCAAACAAAAGTAAAGAAAAATCACTTCTGCCTTTCTGACAAAAAAGTGATTCTACTCGCTATTTATGCGGATACTGGCATTCTTTCATCGCCCGCTTCACTATGTAGGTCCATGGTTACACCATTTACCTTATACTTCTTTAACACAAACATTGTGACGGTAGCCGCAACTCCCTCAATTGGTGCTAACTTTTCACCAACGAAGTCAGCGACCTCGCGCATTGTCTTTCCATTTACATTTACCAAAAACTCAGAATTACCACTCATGAGGAATAGACTACTAACTTCCGGAAAGTGTGCAATTCTTTCCGCAATCTTATCATAACCGCTACCACGTTCTGGTTTTGCGCTAACGCCAATCATCGCATCCACATGATCGATATTTGCCTTATCCCAATTCACCATTGTATGGTAACCACAGATAATTTTCTTCTCTTCTAGTTCTTTCTTTGCACTGTTAACAGATTCTTCTGTTTCACCAAGAATATCTGCTAAATCTGTAATACTTGCACGTGGATTTTGTACAAGTAAATCAATTAACTTTAGATTGTCCATTTTATTTTTCTCCTTTGTGATCCTTTATAAACTGTGCAATACGTCTCATCGCTTCTTGCAAGTGTTCAATACTATACGCATAACTAATTCTCGCAAAACCTTGTCCACTCTCTCCAAAAGCAGTACCAGGAATAATTGCGACATGCTGTTCATTCAATAACTTCTCGCAGAACTCACCGCTTGTCATACCAAGACTTGAAATATTTGGGAAGACATAGAATGCACCCTTTGGTTCAAATGTTTCTAATCCCATTTCATTGAGCTTACGTACACAATACTGTCGACGCATATCATATTGTTTACGCATCTCTTCAACATCTCTATCGCAATCACGCAGGGCTGTAATTGCCGCATATTGACTCACGGTAGGTGCTGCCATAACACAGTTTTGATGCACCTTTAACATCACCTTGATTAGTTCTCTTGGCGCTAGTACATATCCCAAACGCCAGCCTGTCATAGAAAAGGTCTTAGAGAAACCATTTAGTACGATGGTTCTTTCCTTCATCCCTGGAATCGATGCGAAGGAAGTAAACTTTTCATCACCATAAATGAGTTCAGAATAGATTTCATCAGAGATGACAAGAATATTAGTATCACGTAATACTTCTGCGATTTCTTCCATCTCTTTATAAGATAAAACTGCGCCTGTTGGATTATTTGGGTAAGATAGTAGAATTGCCTTTGTCTTATCTGTAATCGCAGCCTTGATATCTGCCGCTTGAATTCTAAAATCATTTTCAACTTTAGCCTTCACATACTTTACTTTCGCACCCGCAAAAGTAGCTGTCGGTTGATATGTAACGTATCCTGGATCTGGCAAGATGACTTCGTCACCTTCTTCTACGATTGTACGGAATACAAGGTCAATTCCTTCACTTGCACCTACAGTCACAATCATCTGATCAATGTCGTAATCCAGATTATATTTACGAAGTAGATATTCACGAATCGCAAGACGTAACTCTTTTAAACCTGCGTTGGTCGTATATTGCGTCCTTCCAAGTTCAATCGTATGAATTGCCGCATCACGAATATCCCATGGTGTCTTGAAATCAGGCTCACCCACACTGAGTGAAATGCAATCTGGTATTTCCGCAACCAAGTCAAAGAATTTACGAATTCCCGATGGTTTCATATTTACTGCTCTTTTTGCTACTAACTTTGTATAATCCATAGTCTGTACCTCATACGTCCCCTCTATTATACTCGAACTGTAAAAAAATGCTCCCTATGCAGGAACATTTTTTACAGACTATATAAAATTAGTCGGGGTAAGTTATAACCTTTAAAGAAGTTTGTGGTGTA
>CALISH010000106.1 GCA_938041275.1 uncultured Solobacterium sp. | reverse complement strand
CAATGCTCTACAGCGCCTTCAACCAAATGTGAGCTTACACCATCCTCACTCGCTATAGTGGTTTACTACTCTGCTTCATCGCATAATATATAATAATTTTAATATTAACAGTATTTTCTATCAAATGTCAAGTGTATCCAAATTTTAAGATATAAAATAAATCAATCGATATAATTATTAATATTATTGATAAACTCTTCCGGATATAAAATTAAAAATTCATTACAAAGCTGTAACGCTTTTACATAATTTCCTATATTAGATAATCTGTCCTTATCTGATGGCCCTTTTTTAGCTAACCTAAATAATTCGTCTGTAGTTCTTTTTAATCCTTCATTTCTAGTTGTAGGATTAAATACCAGTATATAACGAATATTTATAGAGGCATTATTAATGAAATTAGAATTTAAAACAATCTTCTCAATAAATCTTATTGTATCAGAAATTTTAAGTTTTAAACTTCTTTTTGTATTATCTTTGCAACAAGAAGAGTTTTTAAATTCAATTAGATTTAAATCGTTTTCATGTATAGAAATAGCATCTACACTTGAAAAATTATCAAACCCATTACTATTACAATAACATTCTACTATATCATCTAAACAAAATGTTTGTACATCCGAGACACACCAAGTCCTGCTATCAGGACGATTATCATTTTTATCTTCGGATAATAATGTAATACTTTTTCTTGTACTTATAAATTGTTCAAGGTAGCTTTGAATATGTGTTAAACTCATCATAATTTACCATTTGAAGTTAATCATCACATGTATTATCAGTTATAGAATCTTCAATATTATTTAGTATAGAAAAAGCATTTGCCATTTTTTCATAAATTATTGATGTATCAAATACCTCATTAAATATTACTTCTGACTCATTATCTTGTTTTGCTAAATAATATTTACACTTATCATTAAGATTATATTTTCTAGAAAAAACTTCTATTGCTCTTAAAAAGAAAGGACTATGAGTAGTTAAAAGAATCGTTAAATTAAAATATTTTTGTAAAAGCACTAATAATTCTGCATAAACTATTTGCCATTCTGGATGAAGATGAATTTCAGGTTCATCTAATATGAGAATATCTCTGTTTATAATTAAATTATCGGTAATTAACTTCTTAATAATTAAAAAAGACTTTAATCCTGTTGATAAATTTGAAACATTTATCCCCTCAGGATAATCATTATTTTTTAAAGTATATCGACCATCGTCTTTTGGGACAAGTTGGCCTTTTATAACTAAATTAATCTTTTCTTCTATTTCTGAATATTTATCTTTAGCTATGATTTTCTCTATTATTTGATCATTTTCATTAAATGAATATTCTCTAGAGTGCAACAATTTATTAGTATAATTATTTATTACAACACGACCACTAAGTGAGGATGATAATCTATCAATTCGAGAATCTATTATATATGGGTCATCTACATAAATAGCCTTATTAATTAATTGAATTTCATCTTTAAGGAAAACACAATTATTTTCCTTAAATTCAAGCTTAATATGCTTATTTTTAACAACTAAATCTACATGAGCTGGGTTAGAGGTAGTCATATTATTGATTTGATTATCAAAAATATCATTAAAATAGTTAGTAATCACTTCAGCTTTAATACGATTAATTTCTAAACCATCGATTTCCTTTGAAGATTCAGTAAACATAACATCAATATTTGACTGCAATAAATCCAACGTTTTATTAGATATAAGCCCATTCAAAAAATCCAATATATCCTTAGAAGTATAATCAGATTCATACCTACTTCGTTTAAATAATTCTAATAGATAAGGTGATCCAAGAATAGTATCATCTTCAGAGCTATACTTAGAGAACTCCTTAAAAACCCTAGCGATAATTGCATTACGTTTATATTTATCAATAGCCTCGTTAATACTATTGAATTTTGAAAATAATGCAAATAATACTTTACCAATAGTGCTCTTACCAGTATTATTATTACCGGTTACAACAGTAATCCCATTAAATTCTAAAGTAGCAGATTTTATTTTTCCAATATTATTAATTTCTAATTGCATTATATTTCTCCACTACACTAATAAAATAAAAAAAAATATATATATATCATCTTTCATATAATGATATCTGTCAAGAAGTCAATATAAAAATACGGCAGTGTAATATATTTTGTGTAAACTGTTCTCAAACAATTGAAAAGAGAACCAATCTTCTTTATGATTAAGTTACCATACAAAAATCGCAGAAAGAAGTTTGATTCTCTATGTTTAATGGTAACACAATCTCAGTTGATACTCCAGATAATCATTCAATTTTTATGGATTTATTTCGTAATGAACTCGAAACGATGTTAAACACGCTATTATTAGCTGAATTAACTGAGTTTTTATCCTATGATAAATACGATGTCAGTGGCTATAACACGGGTAATTCTCGGAATGGCTATTACGAGCGTTCATTACATACTATTTTCGGTAATATTACTATCAAAATACCTCGCGATCGATTGGGTCAATTTCAAAACAAATTACTTACACCGTACAATCGGAATTTTGGTAATCTTGAAGAAATGATTATACAGTTATATCAAAAAGGTATTACCACACGTGAAATAGCTGATATTATTGAAAAAATGTATGGTTGCTATTATTCGCCACAAACTATTTCTAATATGACTCAAGTTGTTGCAGAAGAAGTGGATGCGTTTCATAATCGGCCATTACCTTCACGGTTTGCTGTAGTCTATCTAGATGCTACTTTTATTACCGTTAAACGTGGAATAGCGCAAAAAAAGGCTCTTCATGTTTTAATTGGTATTACACCATCAGGTGAGAAACATGTTGTTGATTATGGCATATATCCTAATGAAAGCACATTAGCCTACAAAGAGCTATTAGATCATGTAAAACAAAGAGGTCTAGAGGACATTCTGCTTTTTGTTGGTGATGGTTTTCAAGGATTGCAGCAAGCTTGTCAGAAAATATATCCAAGAGCACATTTCCAACGTTGTTGGGTACATATAACTCGTATGGTACGTATGCTAATTAGCAAACATGATATAGCTCCTGTATTGGCACAATTAAAGTTGATTTATACTGCCAATACAACACCAGTAGCTTAGGCAGCTTTGTATAACTTTTTAGAAACGTGGTCGTCTAAGTATCCTAAGATTACGAATACATTATCCGATATTACTGATGTATTTACTTTTTTAGAGTTTCCTGGATCCATTAGGCCGTCAATCTATTCTAATAATCTAATTGAAGGCTGGAATAAATACCTAAAAAGACGAATCAGCCATAAAGAACAGTTGCCATCAATCGAGTCATTAGATACTTTTGTATACACATTTACTACTGAGTATAATGTTAAATTCTTTGGTAAAATACATCGTGGATTTGGTGCAGCATTTAGTCAGTTACAAAATATGTTTGGTAATTGAGAATAAAAATACGTTTACACAAAATTATTGACACTACCTAACATTTGAATTTCTATAACTACTTCTTTTACCCCAAATTATTTAACTATCATGCTTTGTATATATACTTAGTACTTCTATAATATCCTGTTATTAATAGGATAAACTCATTTGGTCTTTAAGTTTCTTTTCGTACGAAGATTTTCAATAATATCTGCTAACTTCACTTCATTTTCGCTATCGAGTCGATGTTGTTTCAAAAAACCAATTAAATTCATTAAAAGAAAATCTAATCGATGAACCTCTGAACCTAACTTTAATTTATTATAAAAAAGTAGAATATTATCATCACTTGATCCAGATTCAGTCATTCTTATATAATATAAATCATCTCGATAGAAACATTTACAAATCTGCTTATTATCAGGATGTAAATTATCATAAACTTCATCTTCAATCATAAATGAAGATTTATTATGATTACAGTTGTGACAAGATAAAACTAAATTTTCTATATATCCAGCATCTTTTTTACTTTTAAACCTTTCTGATTTTTGATATATATAATGATCTACTTCAAAAAATTTTATAGGTATTAATTGAACTGATACACCACAATAAGCACACTTATAATTATAAGCTTTGATAAATTCTATTTTATATTTTGTATAATTATTACTAATGTAGCTATGTAAATCTACAGCTTTAGGATGGTCTAATAACACCAATTCTTTAACCTTATTTTTATTCTTAGAAATATCCCTTAAAGCTGGACAGTATATTGTATTTCTGTAATCATTTTCCATTTATACGTTCCTGGATCTCCTTAAATAAGGTAATTATTTCATCTAAGTCCTGTTTACTTAATTCATCATATAGGTTTATACCATTTAATGAATTTGAAATTTTTTCAATTATATACGTTTCAAGTTGTTTATTTTCTTCTATTTTTTTCAATAATAATCTAGATTCTTGAATTCTACTTATTGCTTCATCAATATGTAATGGGATAGTCTCCCAATAATATTTTATAGCAGAATCAGCTTTATTTATATCATATTTAGCAATCTTAGAATAATTAGGCTCTATATCATTTTGAGTTATAACAAATACTTCTATAAAAGGAAAATATTTTTTCAAAATAAGTTTAAATTCTTCTCCCGTAAACTTACCCTCACCAACAGTATTATTTTCAAAAAGTTTTGAATCAATAAAAATTATATTAGAATCACTTACAGTTTTATTTCTAAGTAATGCATCAAACCCATCTTCTGGACAAAATTGAACTTCTTTAACTTCAATTATAATATTGGGTATTACTTCTTTTTCCTTATATTGGTCTAAAAATTTTGAAAATTCTGGATCAAGTTTATCATCAATATACAATATTCTTATACATTCCATTTTAAGACTGGTCTCCTAAGTTAAATTCTATAGTAAATCCATTTATACCATTTATCTCTGTAATTTTACCACCACTTAAATTAATCGTATTATTTGTCATCCACATTCCTAATCCATGTCCATTTTTACGAGTAGATTCAAGAACTTCAAGTATTTTCTTTGGATTACTATGATACTTTTTATCAAGCCCTTTACCATTATCACTATATATAAAGTGCAATTTGTTATCTAAAAAACAAATCTTTATAGAAATCTCTAATTTTTGTTTAAACTCATTTTGTTGAATACTATTCAGAATTAAATTATCTAAAATTACACGTATAATATCTTTTGATAAGGTAAACTTTAAATTATCATCTATGCTAAGAGCTATATTCACCCACTTATAATTATCAGTCCACTCATTAACAATACTTGTTACTATAGTCTTAATATCTAACAAGTCATATTTAAAGCTACTTTTTTCAATATTAGATAACATTATATTCATAAATGTAACTAATTTTTTCGCTATACTATTACTTTGATCAAGTAATAATGGTATATTTTTATATGCTTTTTGCTGATATTCTGCACTAGTCAATATATCCCACATCTTATAATCTTTTAGTGCTTGAATTATATTTATATAACTAGTTTCTAGTATATTTCTATCATTCTTTAATTCATGAGCTATTGATGCAGCTTTTAGTCCAATAGTTGATAATACATTAAGAATTCTAACATCATACTTATACCTTGCCTCAATTTCAGCTTTTTCTTTTTCTACTTTATGTTCCTGACGCTTAACATTTTTTAATTCTGATATAATCTTTTTGTTTTCTTTTTTAGATAACCCATCTAATTTTTTAGGATTTAGAACAATTCTATCAATTAATCGATTCTTTTTTGAACTTTTTATTTTGTTCTTTAAATCAATTGATCTAATTATTCCTTGTCGATAACGTTCAAACTCTTTGATGCCGATAAGAATAATCTGAACAAAAACTTTATAATAAATGTTTTCATCCATATTTTGTCTATTCATCAAATCTTGTAAGAATTTATTTTCTTCCTTGTCAATCTGTACAAAACCTGATATCTGATTTTCTCGAACACGCCAAGAACCTGTAGGATGAGATGCAGCCGCTGGTGACATTCTAGAACGCCGCCCTAGGCCTAACCAATCTTTATCACCTTCATATGATGAAATACTGAATGCATTCCTATATAGAATTATACCTGATTTAGTAGGTTCAATTGTATTCAAAAATTTATATAAAAATTTTTCTTGATCTAGTTTAGTTGCAGATAAATTAAAGAAAAAACTTGCAGAAAAATGACCTATCTCATTTAACACATCAACTAGCTCATTATCACTAATATCAATATTTTCATTACCTTGTAACTCATCATATACATTAATATTTACATTAAAATAATTTAAGTTGTTCTGAAAATAATATTTTTTAGCCTCTTCAGCAAACTCATCAGAAGTCACATCAATACCTAATGTTCCACTTTGATATTGTAATTTAATATTGCTACGACAATTTATCCCTATTTTTACTTCTGGAAAATAAGAATTTACAACTACATTATAATCACCTGAGATAATATTAATTTTCATAGCACTATCATTGTATGTTTTTTCAAGATATTTTGTTAGATTCTTAATCCTAGACAAAGTCCAATTATTTCTCAATGATTTAATCTGAATCCTAGTTCCAATTTCATCATATAAATCTGTATATTCAATTGTAGAATTATTCCAATCAGTTTTCCATAAAATACCATCTGAATCCTTTTTCTTTGAAAACAATTCTATATGCTCACCTAATCTGGCTAAAGCAAAACGACCAACACCTTTTGACCCTGCTTGAATTCTTTTATTATTATATTTATCTAAAACTTCATAGCCTTTATCACTTTTTCCAATATGCATCCAATGACGCTTTATATCTTCATCACTCATTCCTTTTCCATCATCTTTGATAATTAAAGAATTGTTCTTAAACTCTAAAGTTAAATTAATGGCCTCAGCATCATATGCATTTTTAACCAATTCCAATACAGCGGATTCATCTGAAGTAAAGTTCTGTATTCCCAATAATTTAGCAATTGTACTTTCTTCTATCACATATTTAAGATATTCCATCATATCGCCTCTTTAAAATCTATATGCTTCTATATCTTTAGAGGTTACTCTAACAGAGTTTCCATTAATTGGAATCCCTACTTGTTTAGCATAATTCAAAAAATTCAAACTCTCTAAAATAGCCTTGGCATCTTTCAAGCTATATTTTTGTCTATTTTTTTTGGGTATAATATATAATCCTGCATAAGGAATACAGGATTGATTTAAAATATATATCAAAACCCTATTAGTAATGACTGTAGAGATAAGTAATTTTCTTTGATTCAAATTACCTAAAGCTTGTGTTCGTCCATATTCAAACCAAGAGCATTTTTTATCACTTTTCCTATTAATTAATTCTTCATAAAAAGACTTTAGATACATAAACGCTCCTGGGAAATTTTCCCTTAATTCAGTTTCATCAATATTTATAACTTTCCCTTTCTTATAAAAATATGGAAAAATAATTTTCTCATTACGACTATATCGTTTACTTTTAGGTGTTGCAGTATCTTTAACTATTTCTTTTTCAATTATATGCTTCCCAATCTGATAATATGTATCTTTATCTTTGCATTCATCTAAGTTAATTACAAAGGCTTTATTCAAAAGTGTTGCCACTACATGTGAAACTTTAAAATAATCACCAAATCGATTATCTCCACAATTAACCAAATTCGAAAAAAACCATTTTTCACCCAACTCACTTTTATTAATAACCCTATTATCATTCTTATTAGCGTTAATATACGATAATAATTTAGAATCATTTGCTCGATCTAATACTAAAATTGATGATTTTATAGTTGCATTGTCAAAAATATTATTATCATTATAGTCTTTAACTAATGAAACATAATCTTTAATTATTAGTCTTAATTGATTACCAAAAACAGTTTTGAAAATACTACTAGGAACTAAATATGACATTTTACCTGAGTTGGAAAGTAGGCTAAAACTTTTTTCAATAAAAGCATAACAATAGTCAAACTTCCCCTTCTTACAGCTTTTGAAATTCATTCTTATATATTCCCTAACTTTATCGGGAATTTCTTTATATGTTATATATGGTGGATTACCTACAATATAGTCAAATTTTTCATTCAAATCATATTCTAAAAAATCTTGATTATATATTTTCCAATTCACTTTCGGCAAACCATAAGATGCAATAAGTGCATTTAGTTTTATGATACATTTATTATATTGAATAGAATCTATTTCAAAGCCATAAATATTTTCAGATAAACCTGTACTAATTTCTTCTATAGATTTCCCTAATTTTTTACCATTTTTAATGTAGCGCTCAATGACCTCTAATAATATATTTCCATCGCCACATGAATTTTCTAATACTTTATCAGAAAAAATATCTTCATTATACTCTATAATATCTAAAAGTTCTTTAACATAATTTTTAGGTGTAAAAATTTGACATTTAGATTTTATATTGTTAATACTCATAACACCTTCCCATATATTCAAAATAAAAATATCATAGATTACTTAATTACTTTATGAATATTATTAAGTTAATTCACTAAATACATAGAACCAACTATGATTAAAGTATCTATTAAGATTTATTGAACTTATAAATCAAGACTTTAACTTATTATGTATTAATTTTAGCTTACCTTGCCCTTGATAGTCTATAGCTCATATCCACTAGCATCTTTAACTTCTCTTCATCCTCATATCGTTCTATATCCACCGATATCCAATGTTGTTTATTCATATGATACGCCGGATAGATTCCGCTTTCACGAAGTAGGTTTGGAATCAAATCAGGCTCACATTTAAGATTTACCACGTCCAGCGATTCATTTGTATCAAATTCTATCTGCTGTCCACGAATGTTAAAGATTCCGGCAAACCATTTTCTATTATCTCTACGTCGAATTACTACATAGTTAGGGTATTTTTCCCATGGATAGTCTATATCACAAAGATATTCTTGCTGAATATATTGAATTAGTTCATTACGATTCATTGCATTCGACCTCTGCTTTCAAAGAGACTTATTTAGTATATCTGTGAATATCCCCCCTATGATCCTCCTAGTTATATTGATTTATCTACCAATTATTCATACGATTAAAATACTCAATCGCCTCCGGACTGAATTCAATAAATGTAACGCCATCATTAAACGGCCCCAAAACATATGGTTGATATATCAGTTTTACATAGCCATTACCTGGTAAGTAGTAATTATCCGTAACATCCATTATATGTTTATATTTTGGTAAATACGTCTTTCTTTTACTAGCACTTGTGTAAAAGTTTAATATATCTTCATTTATACCATCTTCTAACTGTTGAGCATTAGCAACTCTTACATAGTTATATAAAGGTATCCTTTGACCGGTATTTTTATCATACACCAAGCCTCTAGTACTATAAGTTCCATGAGCTGCACCTTTATAATTCTTACCTGTATTTAGCAAAATAGAGATAACTTGATCATCTTCATAAGTAACTTCATAACCTTGAAAAACCTCATAAGCTATACCATTATAATAATCCTCTTTTGCTTTCAATACATAGCTCCAAATGTCATTAAAAATAGCGGTTTGTGCAACTTTATTATCTGTATAGACGACTGGATATGTTAAACGTAGTTTTCCCTCTACTATAGTTTCAGATACAACGCTTGCATAGCTAACCCCTGCTACCATAATTCCTAAAGCAGTAGTGATACATAATTTTTTTAACATTCCCATTATGAGTCCCCCCTCTTTTAATTAAGCACCTCATAAAAAGATTCCTTATTGTCTAATTTCTACATACTAAATAGAATTTCCTTTGTTATGTTATTAAGCGTTTTTAGCTATTTCAACAAGTTTAGCAAATGCTGCTGCATCGGTAACTACCAAGTCAGCCAACATTTTATGATTAACTTCAAATAAACTCATGTATCTTATTTCATATGAAGGGTCATATTTTCATAAGCTGTACCATAAGTTTCTTTAAAAATATAATTACCTACAGCATATTTAGGATCACGCAAAGCTACATCAACGTATTGTTCCGGAATATTGCTAAAGGCACCCAAGGCTACGCCATCATAATTAAAATCTTCCACACTATTTATCGTTAATTTCATACCAGATCTAGCTTGTTTATCATATCGATAAGTAACTAAAACCTTGTGAATATATGAGTTAGTTCTACTACTATTTTTCTTTTCAACCTCATATACAACTGCCTGTACTTTATAAATAAACTGATTCTCTTCTACTCTTTTTATAGAACTCTTATCTACAAAATACGTTATAGCATTTTTTTCTGTAAGAATAGGAACATTATTCTTATCATGTTTAATATCTTCCATCGATATAGCTTGGATTTGTAATGGTATTACCATACAAACTAACAATAATATAGAAAATAACTTTTTCATTAATTTAAATCCTCTCTTTCAATATTTATCACGCATTATATTTATAGGATATCATATTATAAAAGTATTGATAATCTATTACTTTCACCATACAAAAGGGGCTGTAACAAAACAGCCCCTTAACCTAAATA
>CALISH010000105.1 GCA_938041275.1 uncultured Solobacterium sp. | reverse complement strand
TGTTTCTCGACGAGCTGCTGGAGTTCGGCAAGCCGACGCTGGAAGTCCTGCGCTATCTAGTATCATTTTGGTCGTGGCAATGAATGAAGTACGTCGATAACGATACGATGTAATGATGAACGAGAGGTTGCTTAAGTGTTCAAAGAAGGAGATATTAGACGAATCCTAATTCTAGATCATGGCGTTTCAAACGCTGATCTTAGCAAATATAGGAGTGGTCTATGCAAGCAATGGATGAATTGATTATAGGTGCAGTATTCATGAAAAAGTTTTTGTGTTGAGGTTTGGTAGATAGGCATAACTATAGAAGGTTTTTGTTTGCTCTTGTAACAATTCTATTGTAATCCCACAAAGGATGATTCTGTATTTGTAAAGTCGTGTCGAATTGAATTAAATATATTATTGGTAGAGATGACCTAAGTGAAGATGAGAAGTATTGCGCGAAGGTGGAGAGTGTGCGCTAAAGGAGTGGGGGATTGTGAGACTCACGACAGTACTAGGAGCTGGAGCAACTGTTGATATCGGTGGAATTACGGCTGATAAATTGACTAATGAAGTTGTGATGAAAGAACAACGCTATAAGGATATTGATGATAAAGAAAAGCATAGAATGCTACTTTCAGACATCTATCAAGCCTTGCATCCTTATAAACAAAATGCAACAATCAATTTTGAAGATATAATGAATTCCTTGGAAAATTTATATTCAATGCATGAGTCCACTAAAATAAGAACTCCATGGGTTGCTATTGCTGAATTGAAAAAAACATTTCAAGGTTTAGAAAGAAGAATGATACTGCGTGCTCATTCAGATTTACTGACGATAGTTGGTGATTCTATTAGTAAGTATGATATTTCTTTTATTAACCATGATCGTTATTCTGACTTTAAAAATTTTTGGATTCAGATAAGCAAAGAGTGTCCTCTGGATTTGTTTACACTCAATTATGATACGGTACTCGAACAATGTTTTGAGAAAAATTTTATAGATGGTTTTGGTGATTTAAATGAAGTTATGGGCGTGGAGGGCAATTCGGCAAGAAGATTTCAGCCTACAATCCTAGAGAAAGAAAAGGAGAAGTCGAAAATATTACATCTACATGGCTGTATAAATTTTGCTAGAGCAACATTACGAATACCAAATCATAACCAATTTGCATTTCAAGAATCGTACATGGATATGTATAAGTATAATACCTATAAAGAGGCTAATGAGCACTGGTGGGGAGAAAATGCTATCATAACTCAATCGGGAGATGCCGTATTCAATGACCCTATCTTATTTGGGTTAAGAAAGCCTGATAAGATACTATATGGATATCCGTATTCTTACTATTTCCGAGAGCTTCAAGATGCTATTATAAGCAACCATAGCCTATTGATAATTGGATATTCATGCGGAGACCAATATATCAACAATTGGTTAACTCGGATGATGGAGATACATGGAAAAAAGCGTCGTGTTGTAATTGTTAATTATTACGATAGAAATAAAACTTTATGTTCTGATGCACACAAAACGGACAAAAAAGATGAAGTTCAAATAATAAGTGATAGCGAATTTAATGTATACAGTAAATTGATGCAGGAAGAATACGCAGGTATTATTTATCCAATAGCAGATGAAGTAAAAGGATTACCTACAGATGGTAAAATTATATC
>CALISH010000104.1 GCA_938041275.1 uncultured Solobacterium sp. | reverse complement strand
AAGTGAGAATTATAGGTTTGAGATTGTAAGTAATAAAGAAGCAGTAATCGTTAATGATATTACTGAGAAACTGAAATAATAAGATTAGTGTAATTTATGTAGATTGTTCTCAAATATTAGTAGGCAAAATATATAAAAATCATGATTATTAAGTTTGAAAAGTGGGATAAAATATTTAATATACAAATTAATCTATTGATTTTAGGTAATATAGGATAGTTAGTAGGTTAATTCTAAGGAGGTGATACCATGAAAGTAACATATCTAGCTCATAGTGGTATATTGGTTGAACTCAAAGATTACTATTGTATCTTTGATTATTACAAGGGAGAACTACCACCTCTCGATAAGGAAAAGGATGTAATTGTATTTTGTAGTCACTCTCACAATGATCACTATAATCCGTTGATATTTGATCTTCTCAATCAGAGTGGGATGCGTTATCAAGCTGTATTAGCAAACGACATCAGTGATGAAAATAGATTATCGAAGATTAAGCATAGCTTTGTTAAACCTGATGAGTGCTATCAGTTTGATGGTGGAATTCAAGTTGAGACTCTACTTTCAAACGATAGTGGTGTCGCATTTATTGTGAGTACTGATGAAGGAATGATTTACCATGGTGGCGATTTAAACGATTGGTATTGGGAAGGTGAACCGGAAGAGGAAAACCGAGAACTTCGCACTATATATCACACGGAGATTGGAAAAATTAAGGGTAGACATTTTGATGTTGCTTTTGTTCCACTTGATCCAAGACTGGAAGCACACTACGCTGATGGGTTATTATATTTTCTAGAAAATGTGGATTGTAATGCTGTCTTTCCAATCCACTACTGGGGAGAACCTGCTGTGATTCAGCGCTTTATCACAGAATACCCACAATATCAGTATCGCATTAAAAATACCGAGACAGCGAAAGGGGAAATGATATGAAATTTAAGATGATTCACGAGAATTTGAATGTATCCAACTTGGATAAATCCATCCGCTTCTATAACGAAGCTCTTGACTTACACGAGGTAAGAAGAAAGACAAGCGATGATTTTATCATTGTGTATTTAAAGAGTGAGGTTGGCGAGTTTGAGCTGGAGCTCACATGGTTAAAAGATCATCCTCAGCCATATGACTTGGGTGAGTGTGAATTCCATCTCGCATTTTGGGCAGATGATTTTGAAGCTGCACACAAAAAGCACAAAGAGATGGGTTGCATTTGTTTCGAAAATGAGACAATGGGCATCTATTTTATTGAAGATCCAGATGGATACTGGCTCGAGATTTTACCGTAATGTGATAAGAGGCTGTATGCTTCAAGTAAATCTAGAAAATTTACTTAAGGTATACAGCCTCTTTGTTGTCTATGGCGTCCTCGATGCGATTTGAACGCACGACCTACTGCTTAGGAGGCAGTCGCTCTATCCAACTGAGCTACGAGGACGTAGGAAATCGTGAATGATACATTATGGAATGCATATTAGACCACCACATTTAATATTATACTTTTTTTGATGGGTTTGTTATAGTAAGCACCTCTCTATCATTTAAAAAATGCTTTAGGTTGCTATGTTTTTGAATAATTATTCTAAATTTTGAAAATTAATTACATTGATTATGAAACTGGATTATTGATAATAACAATAGAAGAATTACGAAAGTGCGATAAAATAGGCTTTTTTGACAATAAGTTTAGAAAAATTATATGAAAAACACACTTTCACAATACTTTCACGATTTCACCATATATCTCACACATGGTTTGGGTATATTATAAGTGTCTTAAATGACAGAGAAATTATAAATTTCTTTCCCTCCCAAAAAAATAAAACGAAATCGAGACCTGTGCCAGCGGGCCTCTTTTTCATGTATTCTTCATTAGTTTAAAAATTAGAAATGGTATAATGATGAAAAATACGAGTAGAATTCGAACTGGAGGTTTTTATGAAAACAGTTGAAATAAAAGTGGAACAAGGTATCTTGCGAGGGGAAGTTACAGAATCTAAATTGATATTTAAGGGTGTACCATACGCAAAACCTCCAATCGGGAATCTCCGTTTTAGTTCGCCACAGGCACCTGATCGTTGGCTGGGGGTTAGAGATGCTTTGGAATATAGTAAAATCTGTCCACAACCTAAGTCATCGAATCCGTTTTATCGTAAGGAGTTTTATAACTATGAACAATATCCTTATCCTGAAATGAGTGAGGATTGTTTATATTTAAATATCTGGGCACCAAACCGTAAATCAGAGCATGGACATCCAGTCGCAATTTGGCTTCATGGTGGTGCTTTTGACCATGGTTATGGAAATGAAGTTCCATTTGATGGAGAAGCGTTTGTACAGAATGATGTGATTCTTGTAACGATTAATTATCGTGTTGGTGTATTTGGGTTCTTTGCCCATCCGCAATTAACAGAGGAAGATCCTGCACATTGTGTATCCAACTATGGAATTTTAGACCAAGTATTTGCGATTCGTTGGATTCGTAAGAATATTGAAGCTTTCGGTGGAAATCCTGATAATATTACTTTATTTGGACAAAGTGCTGGTGCTATCAGTGTACAGACGTTAATTTCTAGTCCTACAACGCGTGGTATGATTGCCAAGGCTATTATACAGAGTGGTGCAGGAGTAGATAATCCTATCTTCAAACATAAGACAGTAGAAGAGGCTTATGAGACAGGTGAGGAAATTATGAAGTTGGTTGGTGCGAAGAATATTCAAGCATTACGTCAAATTCCAGCTCAGAAGTTAGTAGATATTTTACCAAAGCTTTCTAAACATGATAATCGCTTGCTGTTTGGGCCAGTGGTGGATGGTTTTGTGCTAGAAAATACTTTGGATGAACTTGCAAAGCGTGGGGATGTTCAGAATATACCGTATATCATAGGTGCCAATGGTAATGATTTTGGTTTAGGTGTTGATGAACCGATGCGCAAGTCTAAGTACTATCAGAGTATGATTGATTTTGCGAACTTAAGAAATGAATATCACGGGAAACCGACATATCTTTATTTATTCAATCGTAAGTTACCGTCAGATGATGCGGGTGCTTTCCACTCTGCAGAGTTATGGTACATGTTTGGTACGTTGAGTCGTTGTTGGAGAGAGATGGAAGTTCGTGATTATAAGATTAGTGATGAAATGGTTTCTGCTTGGACAAATTTCATGAAGAGTTCAGAACCTGGTAAGGGTTGGAAACCTTATACGGAAGAAAATAGTTTTATTCGAATGTTTCTATAAAAAAAGAACACCGGCGTGTTCTTTTTTGTTGGCATTATTTACTTTCGTTTCCGTCTGGATAGAATAGAGATTCGATACGATCGGAATCAAATACGTTATTGTACTGTAGACAACGGTATGTATTGATATCTGGATCATTAATATCATTTACAGATTGATAGTACTTACCGCTTGCGTCATAACAACCATATAGACCAATAACAGGATACTTATCTTTTAATTCATATAGGAATTCCTGATATGGAGTCATTTGGTAGTTAGCTGTCTTCATGATGAGCGAAGATAGGAAGTTGATACTTAACTTATCGAATTTCTGATCTGGAATATCATAGTTTGCCCAGATGGAGAATGGTGTAATGTACTGTGTCATGTCGTTTTCAGGCGTACCTGCATGTGGGAATAGAAGGTTATCACAATCTGCACCTAAGGATGGTTGGTGGTCACCAAACATCACAATCATTGTAGGTTCTTTTACCTTTGAGAAGTATTCAATCAAGTTCTTGTAGTCTTGATCAGAGATCTTCATTAATGAGAAGTAGTTTTCCGCATGACCATATCCACCACCAATAGAACTGAAATCGACAGTCTTCTTTAAGTCATCCTTATCATCATAGCCACCATGGTTTTGGTAGGTGATATTGAAGATGAAGTTCTTTTTATCTTTTTCCTTTTCGTAAGTCTCTTCTAGAACTTTGAAGTTCTGTGCATCACTTGGATATCCGTGGAGTGTTTCCAGACCATCGAATGTTTCAGCGAAGACTTTATCTTGGTATTGTAGTTTCTTCCATGCGGAAGCACGGTTCCAGTTTGTGGATTTACCAAGGTGAATACCTGTAGTAGTAAAGCCGCTTTGGTTGAAGTAGGAAATCATAGAAGGTACGTTTCTGTGCATATACATGTTGAATGGATATACACCACCCGCAAAGAAGGCTGTTGTATTACCGGTTAATGATTCATATTCACTATTACATGTGCCACCACCACGTACATCGACGTAGAGATTACCACGAATCGTATTATCTAAAGATAGAAAGTAAGGGATGATGTTATCGGCGTAGTTTGTACCACCAACATTCATATCCGCGAAGGATTCATTCATAACCATGATGATATTTGTTGGTTTTGTGACATTTGGATCAACGTTGGCTGCGGCACGTTCTTCAAGTTCTTTGCCCAGTTGTTTGAGGTCATCTACAGAATATCCTTCTGGTTTCTTTGGTTGATCAGAGATGTATTGGTTTACAAGACCTGTGAAGCTAAGTGCTGTACCATCTGTTTGGAAGATGGATAATAGGTTCATATCCCATAGGTAGTATTGACCAACACTATTCAAGAAGAGTGCTACAACAATAATCAAAATTAGGTATGTTGCGTAGTATACGTTAAACTTTGTATTATCACGTGGTACAGCGCGCATCAAGAGATAAATTAAGATGGCGATGATGATTGCGATAACCATGAAGTAACGAATCTGAACATGGTAGTTTGAGATGACATCTGCCGCTGTACCAATTGCGGTTAAATCCCAAGGTGCGATTGGACGGTTACGGAACTGTGTTACGTACATGTTTACGATACCGAAGATTACAACAAATAAGTTACTAATTAGTACTGAGATTGGTAATCGACGGAATATTAAGTAGATTACTTTATATAGAATAATATAGATTGCAACGTTGTAGAAACGATTCATCAAGTTGATATAGTAGTAGTTACCAGTACAGATTTCTGACATAAAGAAGCACCAGATAGGGGCTGCTATTAACATCATTTCGTTTTCTGGAACGTGTTTTGCCCATGTAATCTTCTTATCAATGAGATAAGCGATGATCCAACTTAATACCAAAATGGATAGGTATACTGCAACCCAAGCTGTTTTTGGTAGGTACTCTTTGGTTTCAAGCTGGAGCCAGCCTTCAACACCGTTTACGGTTAAGTTAATGGTGTTGTCATTTGTGTTGATGACCATACCTTGAGAGGCGATGATCTTGTTAGAGATATTCTCTGGTGTATACTCTGCAAGTTTAAATGGTCCAAATGATACATCAATCTTTGAAATAGCGATGTCTGTCTTTACGTTGTTAAAACCTAAACGTAAAGAGTTTGTAACGATTGGAATGTTGCTGAGGTGAATCACTTCCCAAGATGGCTGTGCATCTAACCAAGTTTTATGAGAGTTATAGTTATAGTTTGCAAAGATTTCTTCTCCACGGTCTGTATTGAAGTTTGATACGACTACAGTACCTTGGATACCTTTTTTCATGTGTACATCAAAGGAAAGATGTGGCGCATAAAACAGTAAGAACATTGCCGAGATGAGTAAAAACCACACGGCTCTACGTATATTTAGTTTTTCTTTTATAAATTTCATCATTTTATCACTTCCCTGAATAATGGTAACACAAATGTGCAAAGTGCGTTAACTAACATAGGTGAAAATTAAAAAAGTTCAGAATAAAAAAGAGTAATTCTTACGAATTACCCTAGTGATTAACTGAAATATACGAACTCATCTTGTGGTTTTTGGTAGTTTTGAATGCGGTTTGCATATAGGACGAGAGTCTTTCCACCATTATCTAATGGGATAGTCTTGAGATTACCTTGTACTTCATACCAGTTATCCTTCACAAGTTCTTCTACTTTCACACCTGTGACGGTTAAGCCACACAAGCTCGTATCATTTGCACAACATACCATTGCTTGTCTACCCATGATAAATGTTTGATGATAGCCTGGCAAAGTCTCGGTGAACTTTCCGCGTAGGATGATTTCTTTTCCATCGTATTTATCTGGGTTTTCAATCGCATCCATATACCAGATGCCATAATCATCATCTTTGATATCGATGATAGGAGCGTTGATATTAAATGGTAGTACACCTTCTTTAAGAGTAACCTGTGCACCATGTTCACCTTCGTAGAAAATCTGAGCTTTCTTATTGATGGCTTTGATATTGCCACGCAGCATCGATATGGAGGTATCCGGTGTACAACGATTACAGATAATTGTATCACTGTACTTTAACTGTTCGTAAATGACAGAACGCATTGCGTTAATATACATTTGGAAAGTTGTCGCATCTACCGTTGTAAGAATTTGTACCAAAGGCCAGAAGTTTGGCATTTGTGAAAAGATAAACGGTGCGATTGCGAGGGTTCCGTTGTATTCGATAAATACTTGGTTTGGATGATAGATTGTATCTAATTCGCGAATCTTTTCTATGTTTAAATCTTCTGGAGAGTCCATGTATTCAACGAATGCTTTGCGCTCTGCGAGGTATTTATCGTTGTATCGAACTTCACCTTGTTCAAAACAGATAATTAATGTACGACTGTTTTCTTCCATAAAGGAAGGGTCGTTAAGTGTGTCTAAGATTAAAGATGTTTTACCGGAATCAAGAAATCCCGTAAAGAGATAAACAGGGGTCGCCATCTTACTTCACCGCAAAGATTTCTTTGATGCGATCAACGTCTACCTGATCACCAATGACAGTGATTAAACCAGTGTAAGCAGGAGAACCAATGCGGATATCTGCATCTCCTGGTACATAGTCAAAGAATAACCAACTTCCATCTGTACTTGGGACGATACCCTTAGCACGGATGATATGTTCATCTAACTCGGAAAGTGCTAGTGCAATGTCTTCTACAGAGTATTTGTTTACTGTTTCAATACCGATTGATGTGAATACTTCATCTGCATCGTGTCCATGATGGTGATGATGGTGTTCATGATCGTGATGATCATGGCCACAACAGCAGCATTCTTCCTCATCATGTTCTTCTTCCTCGTGGTGGTGATGGCAACAACATTCTTCATCATCATGATGATGTTCATGGTGGTGCTCTTCATGTTCATGAGAACCACAACAGCAGCACTCTTCTTCCTCATGGTGATGGTGTTCGTGTTCGTGGTGGTCGTGGCCACAGCAACAATCGTCATCGTCGTCTTCATCATGACAACCACATCCACAACAGCTGCACTCTTCTTCCTCTTCGAGTTCTGGGAAGCCGTCTGTAGAGCCTTCCATTGCATCGATGATGGCTTGGCCAGAGAGGTCATCCCATGGTGTTGTGATGATTCTTGCGTCATGGTTTAATTCACGGATGATTGCGATATCCTTTTGTAACGTTTCCTCATCAACAAGTTGTGTTCTGGATAAGATGACACAAGCGGCTGTGGAAATCTGATCATCAAAGAATTCCTTAAAGTTCTTGTGGTAGATTTCACAACGTTTTGCGTCTACAACTGTACTGTAACTATTCAGTTCTAAACCTTCCACATCTTTTACAACTGTTAAGATATCGGATAATTTACCAACACCGGAAGGTTCAATGATGATGTGGTCAGGGCTATACTTCTTGACTACTTCGTGTAAAGCATTGCGGAAGTCGCCTTGTAATGTACAGCAGATACATCCACTGTTAATTTCGTTGACAACGATACCGGCATCTTTTAAGAAACCGCCGTCAATTCCAATTTCGCCAAATTCGTTTTCAACAAGAACTACTTTTTTACCTGCATATACTTCTTTGATTAACTTTTGTATTAATGTTGTTTTTCCAGCTCCTAGAAAGCCGGAGATAATATCGATCTTTGTCATTTCATTACCTTCTTTCACTATTATTATATCCTGTGCGTCAAATTCACCAAATAGAATGCCTAATGCGAATCACCATTGAAAATGGAATTCTTTACAATGACATAATCAACATAACGAATTGCGTTTAAATCTTTTCCACCTGCATAAGAGATGGATGATTGAAGGTCTTGTTGCATTTCGGTTAGTGTATCCATGATAGAACCTTTACATGGTACAAGTAGTTTTTTGCCTTCCACGTTTTTTCGGATACCTTTTTGATATTCGGAAGCACTACCGAAGTATTCCTTCATTTCAATACCATCTTTCATCACGGTATTACCTGGTGATTCAGTATGGCCGGCAAATAGGGAACCAATCATAACCATGCTTGCGCCAAAGCGAATCGACTTTGCAATATCTCCGTTTGAACGGATACCGCCATCAGCGATAATTGGTTTACGTGCAGCTTTTGCGCACCAACGTAAAGCAGCCAACTGCCAACCGCCTGTGCCAAAGCCTGTTTTTAATTTTGTGATACAGACTTTACCAGGGCCAATACCAACTTTCGTTGCGTCTGCACCTGCATTTTCAAGTTCACGAACACCTTCAGGGGTTCCTACATTACCTGCAATGACAAATGTATCTGGTAGGTGTTTTTTGATATGTTTGATCATATTGATGACAGCGTTGGAGTGGCCATGAGCAATATCAATGGTAATGTAATCTGGAACTAAATGATGATTTGCAAGGTCTACAATGAATTGATATTCATTTTCTTTTACACCAACGCTAATGGAAGAAATCAATCCTTTTTCATTCATCATCTGTACAAAAGGAAGACGACTTTCAGGAGTGAAACGATGCATGATATAGAAATATCCATTCTCTGCAAGTTTCATTGCTAGAGATTCATCGATGACCGTCTGCATATTTGCTGGAACAACTGGTAATTTAAAATGATGCTTGCCAAATTGTATTGTTGTATCACATTCAGAACGGCTGTTTACAATACATTTATTTGGTATTAGTTGAATGTTTTCATAATCAAAAACTGTAAAATTTTCCATAAAAAAACCCACTTTCTTCGAAATGGGGAAAATTTGTTATCCTCATATACAATAGCACGAATTGATAGGATTAGTTTGAGATAGTTAACGGGAAGCAAGGATATTTTCAGACATAAAACATCACAAATGTAAGAATTTACATAAAATAATGATAATTATTTACATAATTTATGAAAGAAAAGAAAAAAGTACTTGAAAATAATTCTGAAATATTTTAAACTCAGTATATCTTTTAGGAGGGAAATAGTTATGAAAGCAAAGAAGATAGCGGCAACTGGTTTAGCTGCAGCGATGAGTATGGCAGTTCTAGCGGGTTGTGGTCCAAAGTCAGAAGCTGCCACGACTACAACAGTAACAATTGCATTCGATGCTGATATGAGTTCAATGGATAACTCGGTTGCGACAGATGGTTCTTCCTTCTCGATGCAAATGATGGGTTTATCTGGACTTCTAGCATTGGATGAATCAGGAACACCTGTTCCAGACTTAGCGGAAAGTTATGATGTAAGTGATGATGGTCTTACTTACACTTTCCATCTAAAGAAGGATGCACAGTGGTCTAATGGAACACCAATCACAGCAAATGATGTTGTTTATAGTTGGCATCGTTTAGCGAGCCCTACACTTGCAAGTGAGTATGCTTTCATCTTAGATACGATGCATGTTGTAAATGCGGCTGATGTGATTGCAGGTAAAAAGGATGCTAAGGAGTTAGGTGTTGAAGCGGTGGATGATCATACAGTAAAGGTAAGTTTATCTCTACCATGTAGTTTCTTGCCATCCCTGATGGCATTCCCACCTCTATTCCCATTGAATGAGGAATATGTAACATCTCAAGGTGATCAGTATGCATTATCTCCAGAAAATATGATCTACTCTGGACAGTATGTCATGACAGATTGGAAACAGGGTAATGAATATACGTTTGAAAAGAATGATAAGTATATTAACGCAGATGAGGCGAAGGATAAGGCTGATACAGTTGTCTTCAAGTTCATTCAGGATACACAGGCCGCAATGTTGTCATATCAGAATGGTGATATTGACGCGGTTAAACTACAGGGTGAACAAGTTGATCAATATAGTTCTCAAGAAGGCTTTACAAATCGTTTACAAGGTTACCTATGGTACCTATCCATCAACTACAACAATCCAATCTTCCAAAATGCAAACTTACGTACAGCGTTAAGCTATGCCGTAAATCGTGAAGCGATTGCAAATGATGTGTTAAAAGATGGTTCTATCGCCGCTAGAGGTTTCGTTCCTTCAGAATTTGCGACAGGGCCAGATGGAAAGGACTATGTTGAAACTGCAGATACTTTAACAGAGTACAATCCTGATAAGGCAGCAGAATACTATAAGAAGGCCGTTGCGGAATTGGGCGGGGATGCTTCCTTTACATTATTATTCGAAGATACTGAAGCTTCTAAGTCAGTTGCGGAAAATCTACAAGCGCAGCTACAAAAGAATTGTCCGGGCTTAATTGTCACCTTAGATCAGAAGCCTAAGAAGACAAGATTACAATTAATGACTGCACATAACTATGAGGTTGCTTTGACACGTTGGGGGCCTGATTACTCAGATCCACAGACATTCATGGATTTAGTAACTACTACAAGTACTTACAACCATGGCTCTTACAGCAACGCTGCATATGATGCGCTTATTGCGAAAGCTGAAACAGGTGAAGATGCCGCAAATGCGGAAGCTCGTTGGAAGGATTTCCAAGAAGCTGAAAAGATTTTAGTACAACAAGACCATGGTGTTATCCCAATCTATCAGAATGGTGGTGCGATGATGATTAATCCTAAGGTATCTGGTATTCGTTTCCACAGTGGTGGTGTTGATGATTACAGATGGATGGTCGTGTCACAGTAACATTGTATAAAACAACATTATAGAGCGGTATAAACGCCGCTCTATTCTGTTATCAAACAGAAAGGAGTCTTCATGTTTAAATATATTACCAAGCGTGTCGTGATTAGCTTTCTAACATTATTAGCAATCTTGCTTGTGTTGTTTCTGATGTTGGAATTAATGCCTGGTTCTCCATTTAATGATGAAAAGTTAACATCCTCACAGTTAGCTTTGTTAAATGCGAAATATGGTTTAAGTGATCCAGTTTTGATTCGCTTCTTCCGCTATGTCGCAAATATGTTTCAAGGTGACTTTGGTGTATCTTATGTTATCAATAAGAATAAAGCTGTATCTGCTTTGATTAGTGGACCACTTTCCTTATCCATTCGCATTGGTGCTATGGCGATGGTTGTCGGTTCGATTCTAGGACTTATTTTAGGAGTTGCGGCTGCACTCAATCACAATACTTGGGTCGATACACTATGTTCCTTTATTTCTATCATAGGTGTATCCGTTCCATCGTATGTATTTGCATTAGTGTTAATGTATTACGTCGGCTTTAAACTCAGCTGGACGCCAATTCTATTCTCCGCAAAGAATGCTGGTGCATCCATGATACTACCTGTACTTGCATTATCGATGTTTCCGCTTGCGAATGTTTCTCGTTTTACACGTTCGGAATTAATCGATGTATTAGGCTCTGATTATATTCAATTGGTCAAGGCAAAAGGTGTGAAACAAACAGGTTTGATTCTAAACCATGCATTACGGAATGCATTAATTCCTATCGTTACGATTATGGGCCCATTGTTAGTAAATCTTTTGACTGGATCAATGGTCGTTGAAAAGGTATTTGGTATTCCTGGTATCGGTATGTTGATGGTACAAGCAATTCAGAATAACGATTATAACGTTGTAATTGCATGTGCATTTATCTATTCAGCATTGTATATCTTTGTGATGTTAATTATTGATATTCTCTATGGTTTCATTGATCCACGTATTCGTGTGGCAAAGGAGGGTAATTAAATGGACATGATTAAAAACAAACCTTTTTTGACAGATGAAAAAGTTGATGATTTTACAGCGGAAGATTTTGTCTTTGTACATCGTAATGAAGAATTATTAGATGAAGCGTATACTGCAACTTCTTATGCAAAAGATGTTTGGATGCATTTTAAAAAGAATAAGGGTGCAGTTCTTGGGGCTATCATTATTATTGTAATCATCTTACTGGCTATTATTGGGCCGATGATTTCAGGGTATAAGGCTGATGCAATTAACCTTGATGTGCAGAGTTTGCCACCGCGTATTCAAGGTATTTATAAACTAGGAATCTTTAGTGGTTATGAAAAGGGTGTTGATCAATACGCAGCCCATGGTGTATCGCAAGCATTTTATTGGTTTGGTACGGATACCAATGGAAGAGACTTGTTTACGCGTGTATGGGAAGGCACAAGAGTATCGTTGATTATTGCACTAAGTGCAGTTGTAATCGATATTGTTATTGGTATGTCCTATGGATTAATCTCTGGTTACTTTGGTGGTAAGGTCGATATGGTCATGCAAAGATTCATGGAAATCTTAAATGGTATTCCAACCCTTGTGGTTGTAACACTATTAGGACTGGTTCTTCCTCCGGGTATTACTTCCATCGTCTTTGCGTTAATGATTACGGGATGGATTGGTATGGCGCGTATTTCCAGAGCGGAAGTATTAAAGTTGAAAGAATCCGAATTCATTCTTGCAAGTAGAACGCTTGGTGCAAAAAACTTCTCTATCATCTTTAAAGAAGTTATGCCAAATATTTTTGGACAATTGATTGTAATGTCAATGTTCTCAATTCCAAATGCAATCTTTACAGAAGCTTTCCTATCCTTTGTTGGTTTAGGGATTCAAGCTCCTGATGCCTCCCTGGGATCACTTATTTCCGATGGATATAAATCACTTACAGGTCATCCACATATCATCATGTCTGCGATTATCGTACTTGCATTACTGATGTTAAGTTTCAATCTATTCGCAGATGGTATTCGCGATGCGTTTGATCCAAATCAAAAACAACGCTAGAAAGGAGTTTCCATGTCAGCAAACAAAGATAAAAAAGATAAAGTATTATCGATACGTGATCTGAATATTTCGTTTGAAACAGCTTCGGGTAGAGTGAAGGCTATTCGTGGTGTACGTATGGATTTATTTAAAGGTGAAACAATCGCCATCGTAGGTGAATCTGGTTCGGGTAAGTCCGTTACTGTTCGTGCCATCATGGGAATTCTAGCAGGTAATGGTAGGATCGATAGTGGCCGTATTGAATACAGTTTTACAAATGAAAATGGTGAACGCGAAACGGTTGATATGACTACCTTATCGCAAAAAGAAATTCGTTACCGCTTTAGTGGAAAGCATATTGCGATGATTTTCCAAGACCCGATGACATCCCTTGATCCAACCATGCAGATTGGTAAGCAAATCATGGAGGGTATGATTATTCATGAAGGCATTTCCAAAGAAGAAGCGAAGAAGCGTGCAATCGACCTTTTAGCAGAAGTTGGAATTGAAAACCCTGAGAAGAGATTTAAAGAATATCCACACCAGTTATCTGGTGGTATGCGTCAACGTGTTGTGATTGCGATTGCGCTTGCATGTAATCCAGATATTCTGATTTGTGATGAGCCTACTACAGCACTTGATGTAACGATTCAGGCTAAAATTCTAGAAGTGATTAAAAAACTTCAGGTAGAAAGAAATATCTCAGTTATCTTTATCACGCATGACTTAGGAGTGGTCGCAAAAGTTGCGGACTATGTCGATGTCATGTATGCAGGTAGAATTATTGAGAAGGGTTCCATTGATGAAATCTTCTACGATCCTCGTCATCCATATACATGGGGATTACTTGCGTCTATGCCTGATACAGAAACTGATTCTGATCGCTTATACGCAATTCCAGGCACACCACCAGATTTATTAAAACCAATTACATATGATGCCTTTGCACCACGTAATGAATATGCATTAGCGATTGACTATAAAGCAGAACCACCAATGTTTAACGTCGGTGGACAGCACCGTGTGGCTTCATGGTTATGTGATGAAAGAAGCCCACATGCAGAGATGCCAGCAATACTAAAAGATAGAATTGAACGTATGAGAGAGGAGAGTGAAAAGTATGGCAGTTGATTATAACGCAACACCATTATTGCATGTAGAAAATTTAAAACAGCACTTCCGTATCTCTCGTAATTACACAACGAAAGCTGTTGATGGTATTAGCTTTGATATCTATGAAGGCGAAACCTATGGACTTGTAGGTGAATCTGGATCTGGTAAGTCCACAACAGGGCGTGCAGTCATCCGCTTATATGATCCTACTGAAGGAAAGATTATCTTTGATGGTCATGATATTAGTGGAAAGCTTTCCAAGCAGGATAACGATTATCTCCGTAAGAATATGCAGATGATTTTCCAAGATCCGATGGCTTGTTTAAATCCTCGTAAGAAAGTCAAAGAAATTATTGCGCAAGGGCTGCGTATTCATCATGAGTATAAGAGTGAAGAAGAGTTAACAGAGCGTGTATATCAAATTTTGGAGAAGGTTGGTTTATCCCGTGAACATGCGACACGTTATCCACAACAGTTTTCAGGTGGACAAAGACAGCGTATTGGGATTGCGCGTGCGTTAATTATGAATCCAAAACTTGTTATCGCAGATGAAGCTATCTCTGCCTTGGATGTATCTGTGCAGGCACAGGTTGTTAACCTCATGAAAGACTTACAACAAGAACTTGGAATTACGTATCTATTTATCGCACATGACCTTTCAATGGTGAAGTATATCTCTGATCGTATTGGAGTTATGCATCTAGGTCATATTGTAGAAACGGGTACGACGAATGAAATCTTTGATAATCCAATTCATCCATATACAAAAGCACTTTTATCTGCAATTCCAAAAGCAAATCCAGTTGTAGAGAAAAAACGGATTGCGCTTAGCTATGATAAGGTAAAAGAGGGCGTTGATTACACCGCTGGAAGCTATCATAAGATTACGGATACACATACAGTCCTTGCGACAGAGGAAGAGCTTGCAAAGTGGACAAAATAAATAACATTAACAAATGACTACAATGTGGTCATTTGTTTTTTTAGAAGAACAAATTATAATTCTTGTGAGGAAATGATGCGACTAGGAAATATCAACTACAAAGAGATTCGCTATGAACGTGAACAGTTGAAGATGTTACAAAATCAACTCTTTTCGTTGCGTACGCAAGAAAAGAAAAACATCCAAAGTATTCATGACCGATGCCAAGAGGTTATCATGGATAAAGTTGAGGATGAAATCCAACAAATTCCAATTACTGATCTTGCAAAATCTTTTGCTAGACTTCCTTTACAAGCACTATATGCAAATCACATTACAACGATGTATGATTTGTTGAAATATAATCATAGACAACTAGAAGCGCTCGATGGAATAGGCGAAGAGACAGCAGATAAATTGATGCTTGCGCTGCATCGTAGTACTGCAGCAATCAAAAGTCAGATTCACTATCGAATTGACCTCGAACGTCTAAGTGATAGAGATCGAAAAATCATGCAAGAAATCTATTTCTATCGATATACGAAAGATAACTTTTCAAAGTTAAATACAATCTATCAAGAATCAGAACACGGAATTCAAGAAGCCTATGATAACAGTGGGTTAATTCAAAACTTCATTGGTTGGATTTTTAGTGGCAGAAAAAAGAAACAGAAATTTTTGAAAGCTGTAGAAGATGTAAAGTAT
>CALISH010000103.1 GCA_938041275.1 uncultured Solobacterium sp. | reverse complement strand
AACGCAATATAAGAAAAAAGGGTGATAAAAAATTGGAAGCAACATGAATATTGATTATATTTGTAAGTCATCCATTTCTGGGTGACTTTTGTGCAAAGCATACTTGACATATAATGCAAAGTTAACTATACTATAAATGCAAAGCAAACTTTGCGTATATATCGATATATCAGTTAGGAGTATTAAAGTGAAAAATAGAATAAAGGAACTGAGAAAGGAACATAAGCTATCACAAGGAGAACTTGCGGATTTAGTTGGTACGACTAGACAGACAATAACTTCAATTGAAGTGGGGAAGTACACAGCGTCACTACCATTAGCTTACAAGATTGCAAAACAGTTTTCCTTACGCATTGAAGAAGTATTTGATTTTTCAGAAATAGAGGAAGAGGCATGAACATGGATAAAAAATTATTAAAGGCAAAACATGAATTACAAAAATATACTGTAATTTGGGCGCTTATCGGAATATGCTCAGGATTAATCCTTACCGCAAATGGATTAGGATATCTTACAAAATCCTACACAGATAGTAATGAGTGGATTTTATACAGGGTTATTTATAGCAATTGGAATGCTTGCTTTATATAATGTTGGGAAGAATTATAAGGCGATGAAGAATGAAAGAGATCTTCTACGTTTGTATAATGAAATGCATGATGAAAGGAATCGTCAAATTGAACTTTTATCAAAGGGCCAAGCATTTATGATTGCGGAGGACTTATTGCTAGTGATTGCTTTAATATCCAGTTTCTTTAATTCATATCTTTTTGCGGGCATTATCATAGCGGTAATTGTATTTGCTGTCACTGGTGTAATCTGTAAAGTATACTACAAGAGAACTTATACAGTAGAAGAGTAAGCGAGTTATGACGATAAAGATATTATTTGTTTGTCATGGCAATATCTGTCGTTCGCCAATGGCGGAATATATCTTTCGTAAGATAGTGAATGATGCCAGTGTTGGTGATATGTATGAGATTGCGTCTGCTGCGACAAGTTCAGAAGAGATATGGAATGGTAGGGGGAATCCTGTTTATCCTGCTGCCAAACAAAAACTATGCGAGCATGGTATGAATTGCGATGAGAAACGTGCACGACGAATTGCCGCAAAAGATTATGCGTATTATGATTTACTTATCGGAATGGATGAGATGAATATCCATAATATGCAACGGATGTATCATAATGATCCAGAAAGAAAGATACATCTACTACTAGAATATACAGGTATTCGTAAAAGCATCTCTGATCCTTGGTATAGTGGTGATTTCGATACAGCATATCGTGAAATTGAAGAAGGCTGTATCGCATTATTTGAGCATCTTACAAATGAATCAAAATGAAAACGGACATCTACTGTTGTGGATGTCTTTTTGTAACTGCTTTCTTTTTTAAAATAGAGAAAATAGGACTGAGTTGGTGAGTTTTATCTTTGTTTCACCTGTAATTTTTAGGTGAAAAGGACTATAATTATAGGTGCTAATGTTTATGGGAGGTGACTATGAAAATAGAAGTAATTCAAGATCTTATTAAGATGGATGAAGAAACTCGTAATAAGATTAATAATGCCCATGAATTGAAGTACAAATTGAAGCAGGCAATCGAGCAGGAGAAAAAGAAACTGACGGATGATGCTTGGGCCAATGTAGAGGCACAGGTTAAATCAATGCGTGAAGAAATTCGTACGACTCATGAGAAGAAACAAGCAGAAGCAAAAGCGATGTATGAGAAAGAATCAAAGCGTATTACTGATATGTTTAATGCAAATAAGGAACGCTGGATTCAGATGATTGTGGATTATACGGTTGGAAAAAGAGAACAGGAGTAGCAAATGAGCAAATCAAGTAATGCGATTACCGCTAAGGCGAGAGCGATGCTTGCAGAACACTTGAAACCTGTTGATTACGCAACGATGTTGCAAAGAAAGACGGTTGGTGATATTGCAGTATTTTTGCAAGGACAACCTCTTTATAAAGAGTCCTTGGAAGGAATTAATCCAAAGGCAATACATCGTGGACAGTTAGAGGTTTTACTTCGTACAGGTGTATTCAATCGGTTTGCAAAGCTGATTCGCTATGCGGATGATAACGCAAAACATTTTGGTCATATTGCGGTCATGGAAACTGAAATTGAATTAATTTTGATGAAGTTACATTCATTGTCTGACCAAGATAATGAAATGTTGCGACAAAATATGATTTCTAAATTACCGTTATATATCGGAAACTATACTTCATTTCCATTAGAGGAATTGGCTGATAGTTCTTCTTTCCAAGATGTATTGATGTTATTGAAAGATACTTCTTATTATGAAGTATTAAAGAAGTATGAGCAAAAATCCTTAGAGGATATGGATTTTATCAATTTGGAACATTCCTTACGAACTAGATACTATGCAGCGTGCTTGGAGACGATTGAGAAATACTCTAATACTACTTCAAAGGAAAAGATGAAAGAAATTATCTTATCTCGTATTGAGTTGGAGAATATCGCGATTATTTATCGTTTGAAGAAATACTTTACGGTTTCCAAGGAATTCATTAAGCAGATGTTGGCTGACTATTGTTGCTTCTTCCGAATGAAGGATTTATATGACATGGTCGACAATGATACTGCAGATCAAGTGATTACACGTTTAGAGAAATCGAGATACAAAGCATATCTATCGAATCAAAAATTTCTTTATATTGAACATTATGCACAACGCATTACGTTCAATATGAGTGCACATTTCATTCGTACGGATACTGACCCGAATCTATCGCTATTAGCATATGTACTACTAGCAGATATTGAGATTCAAAATGTTATCGATATTATCGAAAGTGTTAGATATCAAATTCCACAAGAGCGTGTGAAAGCTCTGCTGATTTATTAAGAAAGGATTGCACATGGCTATAGAAAAAATGAAGTTCGTCAGTGCATGCACAGACCCAGAACATCGAGATGAAATGTTACTGGCAGGGATGAACACAGGTCTGTTACAGCCAGTGATAGCAACCAAAATTATCAATGAGGATAACAATGGAAGCGTCATTAGTACAGAAAATCCATATCAGGATTACGTACAGACATTTAAGAGTATTGCGCATGCAGTTGGATGTGATTTGAATGTAAAAGAAAAGATTACATCTAGTTATACCAATGCTGAAATTGAAGCATATATTAAAGAATTAAATGAAGAGTTTGGTTTGGATGCCGTTGCACAAAGTGAAACATTATCACCTGATGATGAGAAGGCTTTGAAGGAATTAAGTGTATTAAACTTTGAAAAGATGCATGCATGTAACTATTTAAACTTTGGTTTTGGTAGATTACCAATGGATAGCTTTAAGAAGTTATCCTTGTATCGTGAAGAGATGTTTGTATTACATCGTTTACACTCAACAGCACAATATGTGTGGCTCGTGTATGTAACGAGTGATACTTACGCAGCTAAGACTTTCAAGATTTTCCAAAGTTTATTCTTTGAACCAATTACAATTCCAAAGTTTGATATTCAGGAAAGAGTAGAACAATGCCGTATCAAGATGGTTGATATGTATTCCTATTGTGTACGTCAAAGTTCTATCTGCAATATGTATCCATATGTTGCAGTATTAGACCAGAAACAAATTCTTAGTGGATTTGTAAAGGCTTCTGATGTTGAGACATACAAAGCAGCCTTTAATGGATTACCAGTTGACTTTAGAATCAAAGATCCAAGTGAAGTAAAAGATATCCAGTGTCCAACGCTATTGAAGAATAGTTGGTTCTTTAAACCATTTGAATTATTCATCGAAATGTATGGCTTGCCAGCATACGATGATTTTGATCCAACAGTCTTTATTGGAATTACCTACTGTATCTTGTTTGGTATCATGTTTGGCGATTTTGGACAAGGACTTGTACTTTTGATTCTTGGCTTCTTATTTGAAAAGAAGGGTAAGTTATTTGGTATCGTTGGAAGAGTTGGCATTACATCATCAATCTTTGGCTTCTTGTTTGGCTCTGTATTTGGACATGAAACACTTCTAAATCCAGTACATCAATCTTTATTTGGTGTAAGAGATAAACTGTTTGAAGTTATGGCGTCCTCAAGTACGATGGTACTTCTGATTGGTGCGATTGCGATTGGTGCTGTACTTATCTTAGTGACGATGATTATGAATATGTGGAATCGTGCTCGTAAGAAAGAATGGGCTGAATTCTTGTTCTCACAGAATGGTGTTGCAGGATTTGTATTCTATGGATTTATTATCGTAGCTGCTGTGTTACTGGCTGTGGCTAAGGTAAATGTATTAAAACCAGTGTTTGTCATTCCGTTTATCGTCGTTCCTGTTATCTTGTTTATGATGAAGGAAGCTTTTGAAAGAAAGTTTGAAGGACACTCATTTAAACCTGAAGATGGATGGGGAAATTACTTCCTGATGAGTTTCTTTGAAACATTTGAAATATTATTGAGTTTTGTAACAAACTCCATGTCATATCTGCGTGTAGGTGGTTTCGTATTAAGCCATGCAGGCATGATGCTTGTTGTTATGACGCTAGTAAAGATGACAGGTAATGCAAGTATTGTAATTGCAGTACTTGGTAATATCTTTGTTATGGCGTTAGAAGGTTTGATCGTTGGTATTCAGACGTTACGCTTGGAATACTATGAAATGTTTAGCCGTTACTATAACGGTGGTGGAATTAAATATCAGGCATATACTGCCGAAGATGCAGAATAAAACACTTAGGAGGAGAAATCATGTTATTATCTACAAAAGAAATTTTATTACCATTAATTGCTGTTATTTTAGTTGTTGGTCCATTATGGATTCTATTACGTAAAGGTATCAATACTACAAATGCTAAGACAAGAATTCTTGCACAGGTTGCAATTTTTGCTGGCGTATTCTTAGTTGTATTATTATTCCAAGCTCACTCATATACTGCTTTAGCTGAAGAGGCTAGTAAGACTGCTGCTACAGGTGATTTAGCAAAAGGTTTAGGATTTATTGCTGCTGGTCTTTCCGTTGGTGGTGCTTGCTTAGGTGCTGGTTTAGCCGTTGCTTCTGCTGCTCCAGCTGCTATCGGTGCTGTTTCTGAAAATGGAGATAACTTCGGTCGTGCTATTATCTTCGTTGCCCTTGGTGAAGGTGTAGCGATTTACGGTTTGCTAATTTCTATCTTGATTATCAATGCACTCTAAGGAAGCTGCATGAAAGCATATTGTATTAGTGATAATACCGACACGTTGATGGGAATGCGTCTTGCCGGATTTGAAGGTATCGTATTACATGAACGTCAAGAAATATTAGATAAACTTAATCAGTTAATAGCTGATCCAGAGATTGCGATTGTCTTAATGACAACCAAAGCCATGGAACAGGTTGCTGATGTTGTCGCAAGAAAGAAATTAGTATTACAACGTCCATTAATTACTGAGATTTCTGACCGTCATGGTTCCGCTAAGATTGGCGAAACAATTGACCGTTATATCAGTGAGGCAATTGGCGTAAAACTATAGAGGTGAGCAATGGAAGAATTTGAAGAAAAAATAATCAAATCCATTAAATCCGATATGCTGAACCAATCTACTTTAGTAGAAGAAACTGTTATGAAGGAAATTCAAATGATGCATGATGAGCAGTTGAATTACTTCATGGTAGGACTAAAGAAGGAAACAGAAGCCTATCTTGAAAAAGAGACAAACGATTTACGTTTAAGTGCTTCTTCACAGCTATCCCAGGAAACTTTAAAGATCAAGCATGATTTATTAAAGCTTCGTATGGATTTTATTAATCAATTGCTAGAAGGTGCTAGTAAGAAAATTGAAGGCTTTGTTAAGTCTAGCCAATATAAAGAATATCTTGTAGAGAATATTAATCTGATTAAGGTTACCCCTACAGGTATCTTTACAGTTAGAAAACAAGATGAAGAATTGTTCAATGAATTATTAAAAGAGAAGAATATTACAGCGAATGTTCAAACTGGTTATTTCCGCTTTGGTGGATTTACATATTCAGATTTGGAAAATCGTTTGGAATATCGTTGTGATTTGAGCGAAAAGCTTGAAGAAGCACGTCTCTTATTCCGTGAACATTCTGGATTCATCATTACGGAAGGAAGTGACAATCATGAGTGATGTAATTTATTCAATTAATGGTTCAGTCATTTCCGTCATCAACACAAAATCTTTCTCCATGCGTGAGATGGTGTATGTTGGTGAGAAGGAACTTCTAGGTGAAGTGATTCGTGTTGATGAAGATAAGACAATGATTCAGGTATATGAATCCACAACGGGGTTAAGACCCAATGAACCGGTTAAGGGAACAGGTCATTTACTAAATGCTACATTAGGTCCTGGTATCTTGCGTAATATCTATGATGGTATTCAAAGACCACTAGATGAGATTGCTAAGGAAC
>CALISH010000102.1 GCA_938041275.1 uncultured Solobacterium sp. | reverse complement strand
TATCTATTCAATTTATGGGCATGATTACAGTTACTTTATTGGGGCTTTTTATACTTGCAAAATATAGAATATATTTTATTCAACATTCATTGATGTTAAAAGCTTTTTTTGTTGTATTAGGCAGTTTGACAGCATATGTAGATTTATTAACTTATCCATTAATTACACTAGGAATTCCATTAGCCTATTGGATTAGTAGTACTAATATAGGTGTTAAATCTAATAAACAAATTGTTCAAGATATTTGTCTATATAGTATTATATGGGGATTTGGATATATAGGAATATGGTTTGGTAAGTGGATGCTTGCTACATTATTGACTGATGTTAATATAATTAAAGATGCATATATGGAAATTATATACAGAACTAGCTCTCAGATGGGAGATACTCCTATTTCATATAGAAAAGTATTGAGTAATAATTTTAAGTATTGTTGGGGAAATATTCTATTATTATTAGTTTTATTTGGTGGATATGTTTCCTATAAAAAGTATAAATGTAAAGAATCACTGAAGTTTGATATAAATAAAGAGTATTGGCCTTTATTAATAATTGCTATCATACCATTTATATGGTATTTTTTGGTACAAAATCATTCTTATATACATGCATGGTTTACGTATAGGGAATTGGCTATTGTAGTGTATGTTATGGTAGTATTTTGTTGTTTAGAAAATAGAAAAAAAGCATAACGAATAATATATTCTAAAAGGTAAAGTACGAAGTATATAAATTTAGACTTTAATGCATTTAGATAAGATATAACATTTTTATAGTATTAGTTATTTTGTGTAAACGTCTTTTTATTCTCAATTGGTAGACTCTATTTTTTATAGTTTATTTGTTTATTTTTGTGTTTGTGTTAGTCTTTATTTCTAACTAATATACTACTAGTATGAGGTTTAGATATAATCAATGATTAATTATAAATAAGTTTGTAATTCTTTTATTTCTAAATGTTAGAATATAGGTGCTTAGCCTCATATATTTTGGAGGTCATTATGGAAACTATACTTGAAAAAGTTAAAGACTTTTATAAGTATCTTGATGATTTTAGTATTACTGATTTAGATAGTGAAAATCGAGATAAATTAAAAGATGAATTTGATGAACTACAAACATTGATTTCTGAAAAACTCGATGAGATTACCGAGTTAGATTTAGAAGAATCGGATGATAGTGATTTATTTCCTAATGGTCGGGATACAGATGCCGAGGATGAAGATGGTATTTAGAGTTTTTTATTGCTAATTAAAGTTTATATGAGGCTAAGGTTTTTATTATTTTATGAATAAGTTGTTTCTTAATCATTAAAAATAAGATAGGTGCTCTCTTTAATTATTTGACAACTATTTATATAAAATATTTAAAGCTACTGATGAACTCTTTACAGATATTATTTTCTATTTGATAATATAGTTGGTTGTTAAGTTATAATTAGTTTTTACTTAATCAAAAATATAATTTTGGAGATTAAATATAATATATGCTTATATTTTGAGCTTAGATTCTAAATTATATTGGGCTATAACGTGCTATATACCTTAGTAAAAATATATTGTATGTGTATGGGAGGCGTATAAAATGCTATATAAGGAGCTTTATGAAGATACATTCTTTAATAATTTTAAAGATAACGAAGTAAAGAAAAAAATAGCTAATAAAATTCTTGAAGATGAGAATGTTATTGATATTGAGAATATAGTTTTATTGTCAGGTTTAAAATTAGAAGCTACGTTTGGTGGTCCATCGGGTTCTTTTGATTGTGAGTCAAATACTATTTACTATAATGTATTAGAACCTGAATACAGGCAACGATTTACAATAGCACATGAATTAGGTCATTATTTATTAGGTCATAAAGGCATACAATTACGTTCTAAAGACTTAACTTTATATGATGATGCTGAAAAGAAAAATAATGAAGCTCTAGCTAATAGTTTTGCCGCAGAATGTTTAATGCCAAAAAAGCTTGTTATTCGTATTTTAAAAAAAGTATTAAAGGAAAAATCCTTAAATCCTCAAAGTGAATTTAGTGAATATGAATTAGAGCAAATTTTATTTGATATAGGCAAAAGAATTCAAGTTTCTAAGTCGGCAGTTCGATATCGTTTAGAAAATCTGGGTATATTAAGGCTTAGTTATGGGAAAAAATAAAAAGAACGTATATAGTCAGAGTATCACTTATAAAGAGCTACATAAAATTTATAAAGAAGAAGATATATTTGATATATATGTTATAAAGATATACTATGTTAATCATGATCCAGAAAAGGATGAAAGAAGACAACAACATTATGAATTAACAAGAGTAGAGTTAACAGCTAGTGATATTAGTACTAGTGTATATAAGAAGTTAAATAAAGTTATAAAACCCATTAATGATGCTATTAGAAATAATAAATTTTGTTATTCTTCTCGTAATGTGGGAAAAACAATTAGTTGGCAGATTTTCTATTTGTTAAAAGAAATAATTTCATATTGCGAATGTAATTATTATAGGGGTCAAAGTGATAATTATACATTGAATCCAGGTATATTAAGAAAAAGAATAAATGAAGAATATCTTAATAGATTTGAGGATGAATATTTAGAGTTATCTAGAACATATCCTAATCAGTTGTCTTATTATAAACCGCAAAAGTTCTTAGAAAGAGAATCTGCATTATCATTATTACAACATTATGGTTTTAAAACTAGTTTACTAGATATTACAAGTGATCCATATATAGCTATGCTGTTTATGATTTCTAATAGTATTGATTCATATAAAGAACCTACTCTTTATTTGTTTGATGTTGATATAATGAATAATGAAAAGTATAACCTATTTACGAAGGTGAAAAAATCAAATTTTAATGAACGGATTAGTGCACAACATGGTGCATTTTTTAACTTTGATAAATTATTATTGAGTGGTCCATACTGTCAAAATAGTAAAAATAATAAATTTAGCCGAATAAAAACTATTAAATTACAACTATGTTTTGATGATAGAATTTTTGATAAATCGTTTAATGATAAAGTTCAATCTATATATAAAAGTAATGATAGCTTTAGTATTCAACAAGTTCCATTATTTAATATATTAAGAAATAATTATAGGGAAAAACAGGATATAGATAAAATTAAATTAGAAACTTTGAAGAAAATTCAGTATGATCTTTTAAGCAAATTGAATGAATTTTGTTATTATATGGAAGATTTATACCCTGATTTTGAAAAGCAATTACAATTTCTTATAGATAAATATCCAGATAAAAAAGTAGATGATCAGATAAATTATCAATTGAATATTTAATAGAGTTTATTCTTGAATCCTTTTAGAATAGTATTAATAAAATTAATTGATAGTAGACTTTTCATTAGAATTAATATTAAAACTTATGATAATATTTTTCTCTTTACAGCACCTATTGTTAATTAAAAAAGCTTGATAAATACATAGTATAACCTCTTCTCATAGAATCCTTATTATTAGTTGCTATGATATATTTATAATGTAAGTTATTATCATAAAAAGGTTATATCATGGTAACATTAGATTTCATCAATCGTTCTATTAAGCCTATTAAGTTTATAATTGATTGCATCAAGAAAATGTGTATATCTAATCGTAAGGGTACGTATGATTTAGATTATTGGGGGACTTTTTATGACAAGAGATATAAAGTCTATAGTTTGTTAGAAACAAAAGATTTGAAACGGTTATTAAGTATCAAATCTGCTGGATATAATGTAAATTTGTCATATTCGTGGATTGCCATATTTTTAAGTGGTGTATTGGGGGCTACTTTAGCTAATATTCACTCCATAGTTGTTTGGTTAGCTAGTATTACGATGGATGAACAGCAGTTAGATACCATAGCTGGGTGGATATTTGGGGTAGATATAGTGTTGCCTTTTATAGCGTGGGTTTTTTTGTATTCTATGGGGTTATCATTACCAAAGGCATCACTTTTTTATGTTTTATTCTTTTTGATTATGGCATTACTTCAATTCTTTGGAGAATTGATTTCAGACTATTGGTATTTGTTTTGTATTATTGCATTAGGTGTTATAAATATATATAGTATTGTTATTACTGTTTTGGATTTGCGTAAACAACGTGCAGCTATTGAGTGTGCTGTTGTTAAAGATATACTTTTAGAACGAGAATCTGTAGTGATTGAAACCGGATAATACCTATGCAAATTATTAATTAGCATATTGATATAATTCTAGAGAAGAGGTGCTGACTTTGATTAGAGCCTCTTTTTTTTGTGATTTCCACTAATGATGGCGTTATCTATCTTGTGAAAATATGTAAATATATTTTTGTCCCAAAATATATATTATTTGTCCCAAATGTGTTAATATAAACATAATAATGGAGGACGAATCTATGAAGAAGCAGAATATCATCAATCTTATAAAGTATCATGTAGAAAA
>CALISH010000101.1 GCA_938041275.1 uncultured Solobacterium sp. | reverse complement strand
AGACAGACTTCATCAAAACTGCCTCAAGCGTAAAGCAAACGGTAAGCAAAAAGAATATGAGGAAAGATATAAGGCAAGGAGAGAGCTTAAAAAACAGGAGAAGTTAAAGGTTTTGAAAAGAGCGGGGATACCGGTATGTGAAATGCAGAACATTTTAATTGAATAATATATCTCGGGAGTCAATGAATAAAAAAATAAAATATTCATTGATTTTTATGTTTGCTGGTGCTATGATATCTATGAATAAAAAACAGAAAATTCATAGATGCATTTATAATATTTGGAGGCTTAAAATGGCAAAAGCATTTACAGAAGAAGAGAAGATTAAAATAAAAGAAGATATTATGGAAACAGCTCTTGATTTGTTTCATGAAAAAGGGAAAAAATCCCTTAGTATTTCAGAACTGACAAAAAGAGTAGGGATAGCTCAAGGAAGCTTCTATAATTTTTGGAAGGACAAAGAATCTCTCATTATTGATTTAATGGCATATAGATCCATACAGAAATTGAATGACATAGAAAAAGAATTCTCAAATTCATTAACAAATCCTAAAAAATTTCTTTCAGATGTGATTTATAAGTATGCCATAGATATTATCCTGAAGATTAAAACGCAGCCTATTTATCAAGAGGCATTTAAAATATTTGCAAGTCAAGATTCAAAGAAAGTAAACAGAGTAGAAAATCTTTATGGAGATTTTGTAGACAGGTTAATAGACTATTGGTACAAAAATAATGCAGTAAAAACTGTAGACAAGCAAGGATTATCCAATGCTTTTGTTGGTAGTTTTGTTCTATGTTCAAATTATATTCATTTCAATGAAGATACATTTGAGGAAGTACTACATATCTACATAGAGAGTATTGTTAGCAGGTATGTAGAAATATAGTTAAAAAAGGGAGAACATTATGATACTGAATTTTGATGAGATAAAAAAGGAAGATGTGTTAATTGCAGGAGGGAAAGGTGCCAATCTTGGGGAAATGACCTCTGCAAAAATAAATGTTCCAAGAGGATTTGTAATTACAGCAGATGCTTATAGAGATTTTTTAAAGGAAAATAGCATTGATATTTTTATTGAAAATGAAATTAAAAAATCAAGGAATGATGAAAAAGCTCTATTAAATGCAGCTGATGATTTTAGAACAAAGATAAAGTCCGGTAAATTTCCTACACTACTTGAGAATGCAATAAGAGAAAAATATTTTAATCTTGGAGATAATGTAAGAGTTGCTGTGCGTTCATCTGCAACAGCAGAAGATTTGCCGGATGCAAGTTTTGCAGGACAACAGGAAACTTATTTAAATGTACGAGGCTTAGATGATGTATTAGAAAAGGTGCGTAGTTGTTACGCTTCTTTATGGGGTAACAGAGCTGTGAGCTATAGATTACATCAAGGTTATGACCAAAGCTCCGTTTCGATTGCTGTTATTATTCAGGAAATGGTAGAAAGCGAAAAAGCAGGTGTTTTGTTTACTGTGAATCCGGTAAGCAAAAAAGAAAATGAGATGCAAATCAATGCGAGTTATGGCTTAGGAGAGAGTGTTGTAAGCGGAAGAGTTACGGCAGATAGCTATATTGTTGATAAAAATGGAGAAATTATTGAAGTAGTAATTGGAAGCAAGGAAACACAGATTATATATGGAGAGAAAAACACGGTAGAGGTGAGGGTAGATGACAATGATCGAAAAAAACGAGCATTAAATGATACGGAAATATCAGAGCTAATAAAGTCTGGTTTGAAAATTGAAAAACATTATAAAATGCCAATGGATATTGAGTGGGCAATTAAAGATGATGAAGTATATATTTTACAGGCAAGAGCTATTACTACTTTGAAAAGTTCTATCAATCACATATCTGAAGATAATTTAGTACAAAAATATACAAAGGGTAAAAAAATCAATAGAAGTACACGAGAAGTGATGTCATTTTTTTTAGAAAAAATGCCTTTTGCACATAGAGCGCTTGACTTCGACTATCTGGCAGCAATAAATGATCAGAAAGTTAATATTTTATTAGAAGGCGGAATTGTTTTACCAAGAAATCCAATTATAGATGATGATGGAATACAAACTTTTTCTGACGAAGGTAAGCGAATCAATAAAAATATATTTAAGTTTTTTAAGATTTTATGAAAATATGAAAGATTTTAATGGTTGCTATCATAAGTGCAAAGATTTTATGAAAATATATGAGTCTAAAATAGAAAAAATTAAGCATTTAAATTTTGAAAACATGACATTAGAAGAATACAAAAATTTTATGGAAGATAGCTACATTCTTTTACAAAAATTGGCTTATGACAGATTCAAATACGCTTTATTCCCATCTGTTTTAAACGATAAAAAATTCACTAAAATAATCAAAAAAGTAAATGCTAATTATTCATCATTTGATTTTTATTGGAATTTGGATAACAAAACATCAGTAGTGACAAATGATATTTATGAAATGGCTTGTGAAATAAGAAAAAATGAATCTTTAAAAAGAGCTGTTATTTCAGGAGAAAGTTATAAAATATTATATGAAAATTATGATGACTTTAGAGATATAACAGATAAGTTTATGCGAGATAACGGATTTAAATCTGATTATAATTGCTATTGTTTATCTGCAAAAACATTTATTGAAGATCCTGATAGGCTAATAAATATATTAAGACCTATATTAAATACGGATGAAAATAGTGATGAGATTAAGCAAGGGAAAGATTTTTCCAAGTTAATGATAAGGCTAAAAGAAATTTATGGAAACAAGTATCAAGATATAGAAAAACAAATAGAATATTTCAGATATTTTCATGTGGTTCGTGAAGAAAGCCAATATATCTGGGAAACCTTATTTTATTATGTAAGACAATGTGTCAAAAGAATAAACTACATTCTTCTTGGCAGTGAAGATTATGAAGTTGGGATTGCAAATCTGTTTCATAAAGAACTTTTGGAGGTGATGAATAGGGGCAGCTTAAATGAATCGGATAAGGAAAAAATAAATAGGAGAAATGAAAAATTTCCTTTAGCAATAAAAGTATGGGATGCATCAAAATTGTTAATTTTTGAAACAAATGGTGATGTCCTAAAGGGGGTAAGTGGAAGTGCCGGTATTGCAGCCGGAAAAGTGTGCATAATAAATAGTCCGAAAGAATTTTATAAGATGCAAAAAGGCGATATTTTAGTTTGCCATCTCACTGATCCGGAGTGGACACCGTTATTTAAGCTGGCAAGTGCAGTTGTGGCTGATACGGGAGCGGCATTAAGCCATGCTGCAATTGTTGCAAGGGAGTTTAATATTCCGGCAGTGCTTGGCGTGGGCTTTGCAACTACAAAATATAAAGATGGGGATATGATTCAAGTAGACGGTAATAAAGGTGTAGTTAGGGGTTTGTAGCATGAACTCAAGTAATAATAAAAAAGAATTTAGAAGAAAAGCTATTTTAAACGATGCTCTTCTACCATTATTAGTGAAAACTTCTATTCCTACCATTATAGGTATGCTCGTCATGGTAATTTATAATCTGACTGATACATTTTTTGTCGGTATTTTAAATAATAAATCCATGACAGCTGCTATCGGTATTGTGTTTAGCTTTATGAGTTTTATTCAAGCTATTGGATTTTGGTTTGGGTATGGAAGTGGAAACATAATGTCAAAAAAGATTGGAGAAAATGAAGAAAAGGAAGCAGAAATTATATCGTCTATTGGAATTCTCTTTGCTATTGTCATTGGTATTTTAATAGCTATTTTATCATGGTTTTTTGTTTTACCGCTGTCAAAATTTATAGGTGGAAGTGCTTCTGAAAACTTGTTGAATTTCACAGTAGAGTATCTAAAGGTAATTATTATCAGCATTCCGTTTGGTCTTTATTCTATTACGCTTTACAATCAATTAAGACTTTGTGGGAATGTGAAAGATGGAATGATAGGATTATTGATAGGAATGGTTGTCAATATGGTTCTGGATCCTGTATTGATGTTTGGGTTTAAATTCGGCTTTATTGGAGCCGGATATGCAACATTGATAGGACAAATTACAGGCTGCATCGTATTAACGAATTTATCAGAAAAAAATGGAAATATTGCTGTTGACTTAAAAAAAGCAAGGATAAATAAAGATAGAGTATATCATATTTTGGCAGGAGGAATGCCTAATTTTTCAAGACAATCTATTACAAGTATCGCTTTAATTTTACTGAATGTTGTAACCGCAAAATACGGTGATGGTGTTATAGCAGCATTAACAATAAGCTCAAGGATATTAGCATTAGCATATATGATAATGATAGGCTGGGGTCAGGGTTTTCAACCTATCTGTGCGATGAATTACGGGGCAAAGCAATATGATAGAGTCAAAAAGGCTTTTAAATTTGCAGTAATAGGAGGTACTTTATTTTTAATTATAGCGGCTATTTTGTTATATGTTTTTTCTGAACCACTTATTAAAACAATGTCAAATGATAATGAAGTTATTTTAGTCGGTGCAGAGATACTGCGTATGCAATGTATTACAATGCCACTTTTAGGATACTTTGCGATTAGTAGTATGCTAATGCAAAATATTGGACAATATTTTTGGGCATCAATAATTTCAATTTCACGACAAGGAATATTTTATATTCCGCTATTATATATTTTATCAAATATCTTGGGGCAATTTGGAATATATTTGCTTCAACCAGTGGCAGATGTTTTGTCATTTGGTTTAGCTGTTATCGTAGTTAGGAAAATAAAATTTGCTAATGATAAATGCAAAAAAGATGGCATTTAAAGTTTATAAAAGATTTATTCAGGAGGAAAAAATATGTAGCTAATTAATGGAGGGATAAATAATGGAAACACTAAATTATGTTATTCACATAAGATATATTTATCCTTTTTTATGTTTGTAATTGCTTACACATAGCAATATCATTTTATCAAAACCAACAAAGTAGAAAATCATATAAAGTATTAGTTTTTAACCTAAGAGGACATTTTACGCCAAAGTGTAGAAGTTCTCCTTTTTTAATTTTCAAAAAGCAAAAACAGAGAGCATAAAAAGGAGGAATACTGGGTGGATAAAGATAAAAGAGAATATTTCATTTATGTCAAAGGAAAAGCTGTACCTGTCAGTGAAGAAGTATATAAAGCCTACTGGAAGATAACGGAGCATGAAAAATATCTTCAGAGAAAGGATTGGAAGTATGACGTAATTCCATTTTCAGCAATGGATTATGACGGACACTTTGTAGACAACATCACAGATGAAAGAATAGATATAGAAAAAATTGTAGAAGTCAAAATGCAGATTGAAGAATTAAACAAGGCGTTGGCAACACTCACAAAAAAAGAAAGAGAGCTGATAGAAGCCATTTTCTACAAAGAAGAAAGTCTAAGGGCAATCGGTAAAAAGGAAAAAGTAAGTTATCAAGCAATCGGAAAAAGGAGGGATAAGATTTTAGAAAAACTAAGACAACTTTTAGAAGATAAATTCTAAAGAGATAGGAAAGGTTAAGTATCTAAAAAAGGTGCTTAGCCTTTCTTTATTTGGAACGCAACAATATTGAAACGGAGGAATGAAAAATGAAAGAGTTAGAGAATGCAATGAGCAAGTTGGAAAGAGAAATCAAGAAAAAAGAACAGGCGGAAAACAAGATTAAGCTATTAAAACAGAAAAAAAGTAAACTTAAAAGGAATGCTGAAACAAAAAGAAAGGTATAAAAAGGTGGAGTATTTGAAGCCTTTGAAAGAGAAATTACAAGTCCACGTTAAGTTAATTAAGCCAATTTATTTAATAAAAACCCAACATTATGAAGGGTTCGACTTTGATTTGAATGGTGTGCTCGATGGGAATTGAACCCACAACCTTTTGATTCGGAATCAAATGCGCTATCCAGTTGCGCCACGAGCACAGAACACTTTATATATTAGCACGGTATGCTATAATTTTGAAGTTATGAATATGAATGTTGACAAGATTAAAATGATTGTCTGTGATATAGACAATACACTGATTCCAAGTGGCTCTGAGCAGTTAAGTGAGCGTAATCGTAATGCTTTACAAGCAGCGATGGCGAATGGGTATGATGTCATGATTAATACGGGTAGACATTATACATTCTTACAGCCAACGCTATTTGATGATTTACCAATGGATATCATTGGCACGATTAATGGTGCGTGTTTGGTAAAGCGTGATGGTACTGTTTTGGAAACACATCCACTACCAACAGAGTATATGAATCGTATTGTCTCTTTTGCGCAAGCGAATGATATTGGTTTAGGTTTTAAGTTTGTGGACCATGTCGTAACATACAACGCACATCAGAAGTTTGTAAGTGGATATGTAAATGGAGATCCAATTAAGGCAAAACTGATTGTCGATGATACAGAGAAACATACACATCACTTAGAATATGGGAATCCGTTAGGAACGTTCTTAGTAGGTGATGAAGATGCGATTATGAATTTTGCTAAAGAAGTGCCTGACCTGGTGTTTGCTTGGTCATCTCTGAAGGGATTTGATGTATTCTTGCATTCAATCAATAAGTCATTAACAGTAGAAGCTGTTCTCAAAGAGAAGTGTTATACTTGGGATAATGTCATTGCGTTTGGTGATGCAGGAAATGATATACCATTTATTCAGAAAGCAGGAATTGGTGTTGCCTTAGGCAATGCGAAGGATGATGTTCGCCAGCATGCGGATATCGTTGCGGATATTTGCGCAAATGATGGTGTAGCGAAGGTATTAGAAGAGCTCGGAATTGTATAACTTAAAAGTAGATGTATGGGGCATCTACTTTTTGAATGGTTCATACATTGGGTTTGGTTGATCGAATATCTTGTGTTTCTTATTGGTGATTGGATTTTTAAATTCAATCCAACTTGCCCATAAGCCCATGGCCGGAAAATCTTTTGTTTTAACACCGTAGAGTATGTCATTGACGATAGGATGATCAATGCTGGCAAGATGAACGCGGATTTGGTGTGTCCTGCCGGTTTCAAGTGTACATCCTAGTAAGCTATAGGATTGATAATTACCTAGTGCTTCTACATATGTGATGGCTTCAACTCCTGTTGAAGAAACACGATACATACCACTGTTATGACGGTCTCTTCCAAGTGGTTTATTGATTGTCATGCGGAAGCTTGGATCAATATTCCCATTTGTAATGGCTAGGTAATGACGGTGAATTCTCTTACTAGAAAGTTGTGCGTCAAACCATGGTTGGAAGAATGGTATCTTTGAATAGATAACAAGTCCAACCGTATCTTTATCTAAACGGTGAATTGGTCGTACTGGTTGTTTAATGCCATGGTTGATCTGATATCTTGCCGCATAAGCATTCAAGCATGTTGTATCACCAGGATCACCATGGATAATCATGCCTGCATCTTTATGGATGATATAAATGAATGCGTCTTCGTATACGACTTTGCATTCTGTTTCGGTAGGAATCCAATCGACTGTACTTTCTGGAAAGGTGATTGTGATTGCCTTGCGGTCAATGATTTCTTTACCGTGTTTGACGGGGATACCATCTAATAAGATTTGTTTATTTAACAGTAGAAGATATTTGTTTTTCTTTGATTGGTAGTAATCATTTAGAAAATCATCTACTGTTTTTTTGAGGTATTTTTCTTCTGGGTCAATCGTAATCGTATTATCTTTTATGAGGTATTTCATTAACCTAACTCCAATACCGTAATAGATTCTACAAGTGGTGTCTGTGGGAATAAGTCATATGGAATTACAGTCACTACGTGATAGCGTTGTTTAAGAACTTTGAGGTTCTTTGCAAGAGTGGATGGATTACAGGAGATATATACAATCTTCTTTGGTAATACATGCATGATGGTATCTAGCATTTCATCATCCATACCACTACGTGGTGGGTCAACTAATAAGCAGTCAACTGTCTTCTTCATCGCAATCTTGCGTAATCCGTGTGCCGCATCATCACAGATGAATTCTGTATTTGTAATGTTGTTTAGTTTAGCGTTGTTTGTGGCGTTTTCAACTGCACTTGGAACAGATTCAATACCATAGACTACATTTGCCTTATCCTTGGCCATAAGTGCCATCGTACCAATACCGCAATAAGCTTCTACTAATACCTTACATGGATCAATCTTACTGATTGCCATCTGATACATCTTTTCGGCTTGGTCAATGTTTAACTGGAAGAAGGATTCTGCTGAGAGTTGAAGTTGAATCTGATCCATAGAGATGGTTAATGCATGTTTTCCTGCAAGTACCTTTGCGGGTGAGCCGAAAATCTGATTTGTCTTACGATTGGTATTAAAGGATTGACATAGGGATTCCATACCAGGAATTTCCATGATTCTATCAATGATGACAGGCGGGATATGTTCTTTACCAGTGATAAGGGTACACTGTGCTTTGCCATCGATCACACGTAGAACGATATAGCGTAATCCTCTTTGTAATCTCTGGTTATAAGCATCAAAACCTTCTTCGTTGAGAATTCGTAAGATTTCTTTGCGAATTTCTTCTAGCTTTGGATCATGGATTAAGAAATGTTCGATAGGGTGAAAGTGGTTTGTCTTTGGTTCATACATACCATTCACCAAAATATCATGGGATTTCTGGACTGGTAGTTTGCATTGGGAACGGTAACCAACTTGTTTTTCACTTGCGTGCATATCGCGCACAAAGGAACGTTTTACATTTCCATATTTATATAATGCTTGTTCAAGAATATCTTGTTTATGACGTAGTTGTTTTTGGTAATCCAAAATAAAGAGAGGGCAACCATGTGCTTGTTCTAGTGGACTTGGGGATTCGATACGTTCTGGTGACTTTGTAATAAGTCGTTTGAGACGGGCCATTGCGTATTTTGGCTTCTCCTCGACGATTTCAACTTCTGCTGTTTCTTCAGGTAATACCCCATCACAGAATACTGGCTTGTGCTTGATAAAACCGATGCCTTCACCATTGATTCCTAATTTCTTAAACTCTATTTTCATAGTGACCTCATTTGCTTAAAAGCTTCTTTCTACAATATCTGTGTTTAGCGTATCACGCTTTTATTGTTCTTAATAGACAAAAAGGCAAATTAAAGAATAATTTTGACAACTAAAAGAATAAGTTCAGAATTGGGCTGTTGCAAACGCTTTCGTTACGTTTTAAAATAGATACAACGGGAGTCAGAAAATTCTGACAAAGAAAGGGAAAGAATTATCATGAAGAAATTATTAACTTCTGTGCTATCACTTGCAATGATTGCAACGATGGCAGGTTGTGGCGGAGATACTGCAAAGAACAGTACTGCTACAGAAACAGGTTCAGGCAAGGCTACTGCTGAAGTTGCTGTTGTTACTGACGTAGGTCAGTTAATGGACAAAGGCTTCAACCAAGGTACTTATGAAGGTGCTGTAAAGTATGCAGAAGACCACAAGTTAACACACAATTACTATCAACCAGCTAACGGTGCAGACGCAACAGATAACGATCGTATCGATGCGATGAAACAAGCTATCGAAAATGGCGCAAAGATTATTGTGGCTCCAGGATTCTTACAGGCTAAGGCAATGGAAACAGTTGCCAAGGAAAATCCAGATGTTAAATTTGCATTCGTTGATGGTTGGGCTTTAGGTCTACCAAACGTTACAGCTATCGTTTATAAGGAACAGGAAGCTGGTTACTTTGCGGGATATGCTGCAGTAATGGAAGGTTATACAAAGTTAGGTTATACAGGCGGAGGCGGAGGCGCTAACCCTGCATGTAATCGTTTCGGTTATGGTTTCGTTCAAGGCGCAAGTGCTGCTGCGAAGGAAAAGGGAATCACAGTAGAAATCAAGTACTCCTATAAGTATGGTTCTACATTCTCAGCTTCAACAGAATTACAGACACAGATTGCTGGTTGGTATGCATCTGGAACTGAAGTTGTATTCGCATGTGGTGGATCAATGTTCCAGTCTGTATTATCTGCAGCTTCTGAATATGAAAATGCAAAGATTATCGGTGTAGACGTTGACCAGTCTGCTGAAAGTTCAAAGGTTATCACAAGTGCTATGAAGGGCTTAAGCGCATCTGTTGAACGTATTTTAGGTCAATTCTATGATAATAAGTGGGACAGTGAACTTGCTGATAAGGCTCAGAACCTCGGTGCAGCTGAAGGTGCTACAGGCTTACCAGAAGATACATGGTCAATGAAGAACTTCACAGTTGAACAATATAAGGCATTGTTCAAGAAGGTTGCTGACGGTGAAATCGTACCAGATTCCAAGACACCGGATGACGCAAACAACGCTGACTGGTTGAAGGGCATTCCAAACGTAACAATTGATTTTGAAGCGTAATGAAGTCATAAGTTCTTTACAGGGATGATAGTAACGCTATCATCCCTGTATTTGTTTATTCTTGTTGTATGCAAGGACGGTTTTATATCCTGTATCAAAGATACGTGATATAAAACTGCACATATAACCTTGCAAAAATATCATGTATAATTATCTTGCAACAAGAAAATAATTGATTATTACATCATCGGTAATGGAGGATAGACTATGGATGAGAAGATAGTTCATGAATCTCCCTATATTATTGAAATGCGCAATATTACCAAGATTTTCCCGGGTATTATCGCAAATGACAATATTACATTGCAATTAAAGAAGGGTGAAATTCATGCGCTTTTGGGTGAAAATGGTGCTGGTAAGAGTACTCTGATGAGTGTTCTTTTCGGTCTATATCAACCGGAAGAGGGACAGATTTATAAGAATGGAAAGCCAGTTCAAATCAATAATCCAAATGATGCGAATGATTTGGGCATTGGAATGGTACACCAGCACTTTAAGTTAGTGCAGGTGTTTACTGTTCTAGAAAATATTATTCTTGGTGTTGAAACAACAAAGCTTGGCTTTATCAGTAAGAAGGAAGCACGCAAGAAGGTTGTTGCGTTATCGAAGTCTTATGGATTAAACGTTGATCCAGATGCGCTAGTTGAAAATATTACGGTAGGTATGCAACAGCGTACAGAAATCTTAAAAATGTTATATCGTGATAATGATATTTTGATCTTTGATGAACCTACGGCTGTATTGACACCACAAGAAATTGAAGAACTCATGCAAATCATGAAGAGTCTTGCAAAGGAAGGAAAGTCAATCTTATTTATCACGCATAAGTTAAATGAAATTATGCAGGTAGCAGATCGATGCTCTGTACTTCGTAAGGGTGCGTATATCGGCACAGTTGATGTGAAGAATACGACGAAGGAAGAACTATCAAATATGATGGTTGGTCGTGATGTTAAGTTCGTTGTTGATAAGAAGGAAAGTAATCCTACTGAAGAAGTGTTAGAACTGGAGAACTTATGTGTCTTTGATAAGATTCATAAGAAGGATAGTATTCATGACGTATCTTTCAAAGTGCGTAAGGGTGAAATCGTTTGTATCGCAGGTATTGATGGAAATGGTCAAACAGAGCTAGTACACGCAATCACTGGTCTTGAAAAGATTAAGAGTGGTAAGGTAAAACTCAATATTGATGGTGAAATGAGAGACGTATCTCATACTTCAATTCGCTATAAGAATACACATGGTATTTCTCATATTCCAGAAGATCGTCATAAACATGGTTTAATTTTAGATTACAGTTTAGAACAAAATTTAGTTCTACAACGTTATCTTGAACCAGAGTTTCAAAGTCATGGCATGATTCGTTTCAAGGAAGTTCGAAAATATGCGGAAAGACTCATTCAAGAATACGACGTACGTAGTGGTCAAGGACCAATTACAATTTCTCGTAGTATGTCTGGTGGTAACCAACAGAAGGCTATTATTGCACGTGAATTAGACCGTGAGCATAATTTATTGATTGCGGTACAGCCTACACGTGGTCTAGACGTTGGTGCGATTGAGTATATCCATAAACGTTTAATTGGTGAGCGTGATAAAGGAAAAGCAGTTCTTGTTGTCAGCTTTGAGCTAGATGAAATACTCAATCTTTCTGACAGAATCGCCGTTATCCATGATGGCAAGATTCAAGGAATTGTGACACCAGAGAAGACCAATAAGCAGGAACTTGGTATTCTCATGGCTGGTGGTAAGATTTAGAAGGGAGATTCAAATGTCTAAAAAAACACAGCAGATCGCAGTTCCATTAATCTCAGTTCTTTTAGGGATTTTATTGGGAGCGATTGTCATGGCTATCTTTGGCTATGATGCCATCTGGGGATATGAATCCCTCTTTAAAACGGCATTCGGTTCTTTGAGAAGTTTGGGTGAAATTTCTCGGGCGATGGGACCTCTAGTTCTCATTGGTCTGGGTTTTGCCGTTGCTAGTCGGGCTGGATTTTTCAATGTCGGACTTCCGGGCCAAGCCTTGGCTGGTTGGATTTTAGCTGGTTGGTTTGCCCTTTCCTTCCCTGACCTACCTCGCCCTCTGATGT